>JAJDNY010000084.1 GCA_022340425.1 Desulfobacteraceae bacterium
TACTGCTGGGATTGCTTCTTTCCGGCTTCGAAGCCTTGCTGGTAGGCGTTTTTCGTGGCTTCCTGGTGTTTACCGAGGAGAAATCCGCCGGCCGAGCCGGCGGCCGCACCGATGGCCGCCCCCCACAGGGTATGGCCCGAAATGGCGCCGACCACGGCCCCCGCGGCGGTGCCCATGGCACCGCCACTCAGGGTGCGCTGTTCGGTATCCGACATGCCGGCACACCCCCAGAGGGCCAGGCTGAGGACCAGTATTGCGACGATAGACGATCGTTTCATGAGGCGCTCCTTTCACAATCTCGGATTATATCCGGACTTAGGGTTTGCAGGGGAACTTCTCCATCAAAAAGCGGAATTCGGTTTCGACCGCCGGCTCGTTCCAGTACTGCGGGTGATCCTTGGCCCACGCGATAAACATACCGATGACCTCGTTGCGGGTTGGCTTCTTATCCGGCAAGCATACCAGCTCCAGCCCCTGTGTCCCGGCCGAAATCGACTGGTAATAGTGGTAGGCGCCCACCAGGTAGCCGTGGCAGAAATTGACGGCTTGCGCAAACAGGGGCTCTTCGGGAGATGTCGTGCACAGATCGATTAAATCTGCGGTGGTTTTCACTTCGAAATCCGTTTCATCGGTCGCCCCGCAAATGCCCGGGACGAGAACAAAGACCGCCAGCAGAGAAAAAATGACGAAATTTTTCATGATATGCCTCTCCTTTTCCAGGGTGTGGTATTGAAAAAATTTTTTCTTCCGCTTCCGGGTTTTTCCTGCCCGAGCCAAAATCTCAGAAAAGAAGCAAACACAAGTACCAGGTGCACCGTCCGCGTCGCAGCCAATGCGACATGAGGGAACCAGGATCGCCCGATTGCAGAGGGTCGATATCTTCCGAGGTGGGGGCTGTCCCACCCTCAAGGGCCGGCTTTTCTCCTTGATTTACGATTGCTATTGCTGTTTTGCAAGGGGTATCTTTTTCGCCTTTTCGAAGCGGGCAATCGCTTCGAGCTTGGTCTCAAACAGCAGGTGGCGAAAAATTTTACGGCCGGGCAGGACTTTTTTGAGTTCACCGGTGTAGTTCTGCATGATTTTCTAGCGCTCGCTCCGGGCCTCGTAGTACTTATCTATGAGCTCCAGGGCCTTTTCGTCGGTCAGGGACTGCTAATTGGTCGCATAGGACACGATCAGCTGTCCGAAAAGCTGGCTGTTCTGAAACAGTTTTTCCTGATATTGTTAATAAACTATTCATAAGCCCTTGGCTTCAGCTTCCGTGAATTCCATGTTTTCCATGACGACCAGCTTTTTCTCGTCGAATCGGAAATTTGCAGATGCTCTGACTTGAGGTTGCCAAAGAACCTTTCGATTGGGGCATTTTCCCAACACTCTCACTTGCGACGCATACTCGGGATCATCCCGCAGTCTTGCAAGCGTTTCTGATATTTCTCACAGGCATATTGACTGCCTCGGTCGCTATGGTGCAGCAAACCCTTCTCCGGCTTGCGGCGCCAGTAGGCCATGGTCAAAGCATCAAGATCCGGTTGCTCAACAATGCATTCGTCCATCGCCTAACCAACCTGTTCTACATTGTCGGCTCTCACCAGCGCGTAATTATCCTTCTGAAAGGCTTTGACCAGGTCGTTGACATCCGCCTCGGGTACGCCAAGATCTTTCAGCAGCATCGCCCCGCGGACCAGCGTGCTCTCGATGTAGCTCGTACATGCTTTTTTAATGCCCTTGGAAACCAGCCTATCCTGTTCCCTGAGGGTCCGCACGCGGACGTAGGCGTTAAGCGACGGGTACAAGCGATGCAGCGTGATCGCGAGGCCCTCGGCGCGCTCCGACTCCCAAATGGCCACAAATGCCGCCGATGCTTTTCCGAGTCCGGCGGCCTCCTGTGTGACGGCGCTGTAAATGTTGCCGAAGTGGACATTGTAGCCCGATTGCTTGCCCTGTCTTACGAGATTGATATCCTGATCAAAAGCAACATAGGGTATTTTCGCTTGGCCTAGCATCCGACAGATGAGCTGCCCCACCTCGTCGTGGCCGATGACGACAACATGCCGCTCGAGATCGGCGGCGGGCGTCGCTCCCGTCGCCCCCGGCCGCCCCCGCAGGCGACCGGCCAGCCCATCACCGATTTTCACCATCAGCGGCGTTGCAATCATGCTGACGGCAACCACCAGCAGCGCCAAGGTATGGCCTGTAGCACTCAGCAGACCGGCCAGCGCGGCGGCACCAAAAAGGACAAAAGCGAACTCACCCACCTGGGACAGATAACAACCGGTGCGAACGGCGGCTGACCGGCTGATGCCGAAGGCGAGGACAAGGGCGGTCAACACCACGGCCTTAATCAGTAGCACCACGGGAACGTGGGCCAGGAGCTTCGACAGGTCATGCCACAGGGCGCCGACATCGATGGACATGCCCACGGCGATAAAAAACAGGCCCATCAGAGTTCCCTTGAAAGGGGCCACCGTCGCTTCGATCTGATAGCGGTAATCCGAGGCCGAGAGCAGCATCCCCATGACAAAAGCGCCCAGGGTCATGGAGATTCCGACCCGGTCCACCGCCCAGGCGGCGGCAATGACCGCCAGAAAGAGAAGGATCCCGAAGGCGTCCATTCGGCGCTCCTTGGCGGTATAGCCCAAGGCGGCAGGCAACAGGTAACGTCCGACGACGAAGATACCTGCCAGAGCACTCACGACCAACAGGGCTTTTTCCCAGATGGGTATGGCAACAGCTTGGGTTGTCTTATGGCCCAAAATGGGCACCAGGGCCATAACCGGCACGACCCAGAGGTCCTGGGCCATGAGGATGGCAAACGTCGTCTCTCCGTGTTCGCTGGCCAGCGCCCCGCGCTCCTTGAGGGTTGTCATGATGATGGCGGTGGAGGACATGGCGAAACCAAGGCCCAAAATGATCGCCGTTGGCCATTGCACCTTGACGAAAAACACCAAGTAGAAGGCCAAAACCGCCGCGGTCGCCAGCATCTGGGCCGAGCCTAGACCGAAAAGCAAGCGACGCATGGCCCAAACCTTGCGGGGAAGCATCTCCAGACCGACGGTGAACATGAAAAGCACCACGCCGAGCTCGGCCACGTTCTGTAGGTCGTTCACGTTCGGACTGGCGACGGGTCCCGGTGTGTGCGGCCCGATAATGATCCCGGCAATGATAAAGCTCAGCACGGAACCTAAACCGAGGCGCTCAACCAGGATGACACAGAGCGCCGTAGCCCCGAGCATGAATACCAGACTGATCAGAATCGATGATAGTTCCATCTTCACGGCCTCATGGGTTCCCGCGCACCGAGGTCACCGAAAACCTCATCAGGCGACAGAATCCACCGGTTTTTCCCTATCGGTTACGATCGATTGACCCGGGCAAAGGCGATCGCTCTCATGCGGAGGCGTCAGGTTCTGGCGGTCAACTCATGACCGTATTCCGCGCAATGAAGGGAGACTTGGTGTCAAACATTGGCGGGCTGGTGGTTTCCTTTCCCCCCGCCTTGATGAACCTGGAACCGATAGGTTCGATTCAATCGCCCCAACTGGGCTCCCACTCCCCAGCGTGGTTGCGGCATTCCTGGTTGAAGGGATCGTTCCTTTCCATTTCCCAGTCGGCATTGGCCCCCGAAATCGGGCGGCAGGGGTGAAAATGATCGCCGTAGTCGTCGTGATCGTGATGATAGTGGGAATCATAATAAAGCCCCGGATGGCCATGGGCGCCTCTGTGGTAGTGCGTGTGATGGTGGGCACCGTGGTGGTGGCCCCCTAAGCCGCCGTGGCCATGGCTGCCACCGTGTCCGCCGCCGTGGCCATGGGCATGGACAAGGGCGGTACCAAAACCCAGAACCGCCAGGAAAACCAAACCGGCAAGCAGGGCGATCCGTAATCTTCTATCCAATGTAGACAAGATTTTCTCCTCATCATTAGGCTATGCTCGTAGTTGAAAAACGTTGCCATCAAGAAATTTTACGGTTGAAGGGACTGATTAAATCTCGCAAGCTACGATCCTAGACGGGATCCGGGCTGTCCGTGCCGGCTTCACCCCTGCAGGATCGGTCAGGCCAAAGGCATGGCATTTGCCAGCTAAGGTTATCCCCGGTTGGTCTTTTCGAGCCGTTCATCGTCTTGAGGCCCGGATGGGACCGTGTTGTCGAGCGTCCGGGCCAGGAGAAGATCGTAGATCGGTTTGCTTCCCAGCGACTGAGCGGTGATGCTGGCCGTAAGGCAGGTCAGTACCATCGCCGAAAGCAGCCCGAAGCTGCCGGTGAGTTCTGCCACCAGCACGATGCCCGTAAGCGGCGCCCGCACCGTGGCGGCAAAAAGGCCGCCCATGGCGGCGATACCAAAGGCGCCCGGGTGCATCGTAATGTGGGAGAAAAGCGCCTGCACGCCGAGGGCAAAACCCATACCGATCAGGGTGCCCAACGCCAGCATGGGCGCAAAAATGCCTCCGGGGGTGCCCGTAGCGTAGCTGGCAAAGGTCAGCACAGCGCGCACCGCGAGCAGAAGCAGCAGCATCGGAATCGCGGGCGAATGGGGGAAAATGGCCTCGATCAAAGCCTCGCCACCGCCCACGAATTCCGGCGCCACCGCCAGCAGGGTGCCGACTCCGGCACCGAAGACCGCAACCAGAATCAGCTTCGTCGGCCGGCGCCAGCGGTCCACGAGGCGCAGTATGCCCAGCAGGGCTGTATTGAAGGCCGCGCCGCAGATGCCCACCATTGCGCCCAGAAGCAGATACAGGGGCACAAAGATCAGCAATTCCTCCGCGGGCGGCAGCGCCGGCAGATCCAGCACCAGTTGAATCGGGAGTGCGGGCCGCATCCCGAAGACCTGGTCATTGACCACCTTGGCGGTGATGCAGGCGGCGATCACCGCGTGCAGAGAGATAAAATTGTAGTCGAACCGGCGACGCATCTCTTCGGTCACAAAGATGACCCCGGCCACTGGGGCACTGAACGCGGCACTGAGCCCGGCACCGGCGCCGGCGGCCAGCAGTGTGTTCATCCCGTGGGCGTCGGCGCCCGTCTTCTCGCCGATCATTCGGCCGACGCAGCCGCCCATGTGAACCGTCGGTCCCTCCCGGCCGAGAAGCAGACCTGCCCCTATGGCCAAAACACCGCCGACGAACTTGCAATGGCCACACGCGCCCAGCGAACGGCGCGCAGACCCTGCATGGCCCCCTCGATTTCCTGGATGCCGCTGCCCGCGGCTTCCGGGGCGAACCGGCGCACGATAGCAACGGCCCCGGTCACCATGGCCGCGCCCAGCAACGCTGAGACCAGCGCCGCTCGCGGGCCGAGGCCCTGCAACATGGACCCCACCGCGGCGTGCAGCGCAAAAGCCTTCTCCAGGCTGAAGTGAAAAGCCGCCGCCAGAAGGCCGGTAAACGCGCCGACCGCCACCTCCAGCAGGTAGAGCACTGCCGCTGCGCTCAACGCGGGGCCGCGTCCCAAAATTATAGCCTGCCTGTTGTCTTCGCGCATCGTGTCATACCGTTCTTGAATCCGAATCGGGCAGATCGCAACGATCCAGGATGCAAATGGCGGCATCCGCCCCTTCTCCGAAACAGAGCCCGGCAATGCTGCAATCCCCGGTGCTAGGTTTCCGGATATCGGCGCAGCCCTTCGACGCCCCAGACTCCGGAAACAAACTGGGGCGCCGCTATGGTTTCCCGATGGGCCAGGGTAATGATGTCGGCGTTGTGAGGGTTGGCGATCTTGTCGAACTGTTCCACGGTCAAATGCAGAAAGCGCATCACGAAGACGCGCAAAGCCAACCCATGGGTGACAAGCAGCGCTTGCTTGGATCGACGGCTTTTGATGGTCCGCACAAAGGTGTCGAGAAATCCTGAAACCCTGTCATAGCAATCGGCCGCACTTTCGCCTCCCCTGTAACGGTAGTAAAAGTGGCCGTACTTCTCCACGAGGTCGTGCTGGCCGGCAACGTCGAAATAGCCGTGATCGACCTCGCGGAGGCGGGGGTCCTCCCAAACGCTGACCTGATCCGGGCTGAGGTCGGCGCCCTCCAGGATGGCCGCCATGGTCTGCCGCGCCCGCCGGAACGGGGAAGTGTAGATCAAAGAGGCCTTCAAATAGGATCCGCCCAGGGTGCGTCCTGCCTCCCTGGCCTGCGCGACGCCGCGGGGCGTCAGCGGCACAAGGTGGTCGGCCGCCGCCGACGCCATGGGATCGTCGACGTTGGCCTGGGATTCGCCGTGACGGACCAGCTTGATAATCATCCCGAAATCCTAGTTCCCCGGTCGATCATCCATGCGCCGCTAAAAGGTGTCGCCCGATCTGGTAAAAAACGGCGGATTGTCGGGAATCCGCCGCGGCCGATGGTGTTCGTCGATGGCGACGTAGCGGAAAAGACCTTCCGTGACCAGGTGACGTTCGGCCACATAATCCTCCGACAGGGCCTTGGCCCAAACCTCGAGCTGCAAGTCCATCGACGAGTTGCCGACGCGCAGCAGCTCGGCATAGATCCCAATGGCATCCCCCACATGCACCGGCCGCTTGAACACCATTTTGTCGATGGTGACGGTGACCGTGCGGCTGCCGGCGATTTGTTTGGCCATCAGGCCCCCGGCCAGATCCATCTGGGCCAGGATCCAGCCGCCGAAGATATCGCCGTTGGAGTTGGTATCCTTGGGCATGGCCACCGTCCGCAGCACCATTAGGCCTTGCGGCTGCCGTCCGTTATGCGTTTGGTCTGTCATCTGAAGCGATCCTCCTGCTGTGGAAGTCGAAACCTCTCACCCGGCCGACTTTCCGACGGCTTTCTTGGTCTCCTGGGCGATTCGCAGCTCCTCGTTGGTCGGAATCACGAGAACCTTCACGCGGCTGTCGGCCGTGCTGATTTCCTGCACGCCTTCCGAACGTCGGGTGTTGCGCCGGCTGTCGATTCTGATGCCCAAGCCTTCCAGCCCCTGACAGGCGCGCTCCCGCACCAGCGGGGCGTTTTCGCCGATGCCCGCGGTAAACACCAGGGCGTCGACGCGGCCCAGACAGGCCGTGTAGGCCCCGATATAGTGCTTGATGCGGTAGGCGAAAACCGCCAGGGCCGTCTCCGCCTTGCGGTCACCCGCTTCGATTTTGTCGATCACCTCCCGCATGTCGTTGACGCCGCACAATCCCTGGAGCCCGCTCTTGTGGTTCAAGAGCGCGTCCAGGGCTTCAGCCGACATCTTCTCGTGTTGGGCCAGGAAGACGAGGACCGAGGGGTCCACATCCCCGCTGCGGGTGCCCATCACCAGCCCTGCCAGGGGCGTGAGGCCCATGGTGGTGTCGATGCTGCGGCCGCCCGCGACGGCCGCCATGCTGGCCCCGTTTCCCAGATGCAGTGTGATCAGGTTGAGCTCGGCCAACGGCCGCTCGAGGAAGGCGGCGGCCTCTTCCGCCACGAAGGCATGCGAAGTGCCATGGAACCCGTAACGCCGAATTTTGTATCGGTCGCAGAGCGCGAACGGCAGGGCGTAGAGGTACGCTTCGGGGGGGAGGGTTTGGTGAAAAGCCGTGTCAAAAACGACGACCTGGGGGGCGCCGGGAAAAAGCTTGCGGGCCACCTGAATGCCCATCAGGTTGGCCGGGTTGTGCAGCGGCGCCAGGGGGATGCAGGCCTCGATGTCGGCGATGACGTCGTCATCGACCAGGGTCGGGGCGTGAAAGCGGTCCCCTCCGTGCACCACCCGGTGGCCGATGGCCGTAATGTCCGACCGGTCGCTGACAACCCCTTTCTGGGGGTCCAGCAGGAGGTCAACGACCTGCTGCAGCCCTTGGTGGTGATCGGCGATGTGGCCCTCGAGGACGACCTTTTTTTCCTCCCCGTCGGTCGCGGTGCAGCGGTGGTTGAGGACGCTTCCGGGCTCACCGATTTTTTCCGCCAGCCCCGAGGCCATCACCCGGCCGTGGTCCACGTCGAAGAGCTTGTATTTGATGGACGAGCTGCCGCAGTTGAGAACGAGAATTTTCATGAGGCCCCCTTGATCTATACGGTCTGCGCCATGATGGCGGTGACGGCCACCGTGTTGACGATGTCGGTGATCATGCAGCCGCGGCTCAAATCGTTGACCGGCTTTTTGAGCCCCTGCAGAATCGGCCCGATGGCCACCGCCCCCGACGAGCGCTGTACGGCCTTGTAGAGGTTGTTACCGGTGTCCAGGTCGGGAAAGATGAAAACGGTGGCCCGGCCGGCGACTTCACTGCCGGGCATCTTGGTTTTGGCCACCCCGGCGTCCACCGCCGCGTCGTATTGGATGGGGCCTTCGATCTTCAGGTCGGGCCGGGTCTTGCGAACGATCTCCGTGGCCTGCCGAACCTTGTCCACGTCCTTGCCTTTGCCGGAAATTCCGCTCGAATAGGAGCACATCGCCACGAGGGGTTCGATCCCGAAATGGCGCGCCGTCTCGGCCGAGCTCACGGCGATGTCCGCCAGTTGCGCCGCATCGGGGTCGGGATTGACGGCGCAGTCGCCGTAGACCAGCACCCGGTCGGCCAGGCACATCAGAAAGACGCTGGAAACGATGGCACAGTCCGGTTTGGTCTTGATGATCTGGAGGCTGGGGCGAATGGTGTTGGCGGTGGAGTGAACCGCCCCGGACACCATCCCGTCGACGTACCCCTTGTGCACCATCATGGTGCCGAAGCAGCTGGGGTCGAGCACCGCGTCACGGGCCATCTCGATCGTGACGCCTTTGGCCTTGCGCAGGTCGAAAAACGTCTGGATGAAATCGTCAAGCCATTCTGAATGGATGGGGTCGACCACCCGGGCGCCGGTGATATTCACCCCCAGGGCAGCTGTTTTGCGCGTAATCTCGGCTTCGTCACCCAGGAGGGTGAGGTCGCAGACCTTGCGCCGCAACAGGATGTCCGACGCCCGTAAAATGCGATCTTCCGCACCTTCGGCCAGAACGATGTGCTTCGGCTGGGTCTTGGCCTTTTCGATCAGCCGGTATTGAAACATGATCGGCGTCACCTTGTCGGATTGGAACGCGGCGACCTGTTCCGTAAACGCCTTCCCGTCGATGTGGCTTTCAAAAAGGCCCAGCGCCCGGGCGATTTTGCGTTCGTTGTCGGGCGCGATGGTCGCAGACACTTGGTGGATCTTGACGGCGGCGGCGAAGGTGTCGTCGGCCACGCGCAT
>JAJDNY010000085.1 GCA_022340425.1 Desulfobacteraceae bacterium
TCGGCACTTAGTGGGATCTTGAGGCGCGCGCTTTCCTCGAAAATGTTCATCAACAGATCGGGGTTTCGCAACACCTCCTGGGGGGCGACGAAGCGCAGCATGCCGCGGTGGATGTCCAGGCCCTGGAAACGGGTCTGCCGGGTGGGTTTCTTTTTGCCCGCCAGCCAGACCCGGGGCTTGAGCATCGCCTCGTAGCCCTGTTCGTAGAGAAACATGCGGTGCTGCTGCTTGAGAAATTCCATCCGTCCGTGCAGATCGCCCATGAAAAGCTCCACGGGCTGCTGTCCGTTGCGCCGGGTGTAGCCCATGGCCTCGGCCAGCCGGATCTGGTGATCGAAGAACAGCTGGTCGCACTTTCTGCCGGCCAAATGGTGCAGACGGTTGCGAACGCCCCAGATGAAGGCCAGGCTCTGGCGCAGGGCCCGGTATTCGGCGTTTGACAGGCAGCCGTAGTACTCCAAGTCCCGGGGTTGGCGCAGGTTGAATTTGATCCGGGCGATCCACAGCATGGTGTGGTAGTCGCGCAGCCCCCCTTGACCCTCCTTGAGGTTGGGCTCCAGCAGGTAGGCCGAGTCGCCGAAATGCCGGTGGCGCTCCCGGTTGCGCGTGATCAGCCAGGTGACCACCTGCTCCGAACGCCGCTGGAGGATTTTTTTACGCACCTGCTCCATCATTTCCGAATAGAGCAGCGAGACACCGCAGATGAAGCGGGCGTCGAGCAGCGAGGTGAGCACCTCATAGTCGCCCAGGGCGAGGCCGATACACTCCTTCAGCGACCGGGTGGCGTGCCCCACCTCGATGCCCATGTCCCACAGCGGGTAGACGATTTCGCGAATCAAGACCTCGGCTTCGGTGGGAACCTTTTTGCTGAACAAGAGCAGCAGATCGACGTCCGAGCAGGCACACTGTTCCTGGCGCCCGTAGCCCCCGAGGGCCACGATGGCGTATGGCTTCTTGTCGATGCCCATCCGGGGGCCGATGCGACTGCGGGCGAAGCATTCGCGCAGGTAATCATCCAGCAGACGGGCGTGCTCCCGCAAAAAGTCGGGCGCCCGGCCCTCCAGAAAGCGCGCCAGCAACTCACCGCGGCTTTGGGCCAGCAGTGCGGCGGGGTCGGCACTCCCGTTTTTGATGGTGAGGTTGCTCACGGGTCCTCCAGGTGAAAGGCTGGGCGATTGCGTCTGCAGGTTGGGCGCTCCCGGTCGGGCCGCAATCCGGCGGGATCCTGTGGACCGCAAGTGGAGCAATTGATATGCCATGACACCAAAACTCTAAAATAGGCCATGATATCAATTAAATATCGTATTTTTATTTTTTCCCCATTCGGCAGAAGAACTACAAATTTGTAAATTTTAGGCTCTAAAAATTACAGATTTGAAACTCTTCCGGAACAAATGCGAAAAAACCGATTTTTCCGTTTTTGCGGGGCGCAAACCGCGAGGGGGGGGGCGTGGCGGGGCGATCACCGCCGAAACGGGCCCAGCCCAGAGGGTCGGGCTTGCCATCGACGGTGATCGCGATCTTTGAAACGGGCGACGGCGCCGCCTCAAGCCGGGGTGATGGTGCGGCGCGCGGAGAGAATCGGGGTGTTCACAACCAATGCGGAGGAATCGTGATCGCGCTGAAATTCCAGCTTGATTTCTTCTTGGTCAATCACGAAATAGCGCGAGATGACCTCGACGATATCCCGCTGTAGGCTCTGCAGCGTGGTGTCGGAGACCTCCAGCTTGTCGTAAATCAACGCAAACTGAAGTCTTTTTTTGGCAATTTGCTTGCTGCCGCCCTTGCCGAGAATTTTTTTCAACAGGCCGTTGAGCATACCCCCTCCTTATCGGCCGAAGCCCAGTTTGTGACCCACTTTTTTCCAGAAAGGCTTATGCGTCGACGGAACCTGTATCGGAAGATCCGGCTGCCCGTTGAGTCGCAGCGCGATTCGGCGGAAGGCCTCACCGGCCTTGGAGTCTTTCTGCATCACGATCGGCAGACCGGTGTTGGTGGAAATCACCACCTGGTTGTCCATTTCCACCAGCCCGACGAGGTCGATGGAGAGCACCTCGACCACGTCCTCGTGGCTCAGCATGTCGCCGCGCGCCACCATCTCGGGCACAATCCGGTTGACCACCAGCTTGGGAGTGATGCCGCGCGAGTAAAGCAGGCCAATCACGCGATCGGCATCCCGCACCGAGGAAACCTCCGGCGTGCAGATCACGAGGGCCTCCTGGGCGGCGGCGACGGAGTTCTCGAAGCCCCGCTCGATGCCGGCCGGGCAGTCCATCAGGACGTAATCGAATTCGTCCCGCAGCACCTTGGAAAAGCGCAGCATGTCCTCGGGGCTGAGGACATTCTTATTGTCGCTCTGGGATGCCGGGATCAGGAACAGGTTCTCGATGCGGCGATCCTTGATGGCCGCCTGGCCGATCTTGCACTTGCCCTTGACGGCGTCGACGATGTTGAAGACGATGCGGTTCTCCAACCCCATGACGACATCCAGGTTGCGCAGCCCGATATCCATGTCCACCACCGCCACCCGTTTGCCTTCCATGGCCAGCGCGGCACCGATGGAAGCCGTGGCCGTTGTCTTGCCGACACCGCCCTTGCCTGATGTGATGACGATTATTCTTCCGTCCAATTTACACCTCGTTGATTGCTGTGTCCGGGGTAAACCAGCTTACCCGTAGAAGGCTTCCCACCCCATGATCGTCGGCAGCCGGGGTGAAAAGCGGCCTGTTGCAGACCGCCTGCGGCTTACCGGTGCTGCGCGTGGCAGCCGGTGTTTGGGCGGCGCAGGCCCAGCTTCCCTGCAGGGTCAGGGCCTGCGGCCGATCAGCGCACCTGCGGCCAGGGCAGGCGGCCAAACGGCGCGGCCTTGAGGTAGTCTTCAACCATGATGGCGCCGTTTTCCAGATGCGCGAATTCGGTTATTTTTCCGGGCGAGTCGGGAAGGCCGGCGGCCACGAAGCCGCCGATCTGAACCTGGGTCGGCCTGAAATCAAGGGCCAGCACGATGGCGTCCAGGTTGTCGGGCTGGCCTGCCGAGGCCGTCCCGCAGAGGCTGCCTATCACCAGGATGTCGCCACCGGCGACCACCTCGCCACCGGGGTTGACGTCTCCCAGGATCAGCAGGTGTTTGCGGGCCGTCACCTTCTGACCGGAGCGCACCCGTCCGGTGAGCATCAGCACGTCGCTGCGGTGATGCTGCCACGAACGGCTCATGTCACGCTGGCGGATGCGCGGGGCCTGGTCGACGATCGGCGGCCGCTCCTCGGGCGGCGCATCGACCGAGGCCACCGGGAAGGTCGCCTTGAGGAAGTCGCCCAGTTGGGTCACAAGGCCGCGGTGGGCATCGGGGGAGCCGGTGTCGATGATCACCCGGGCATTGGCCGCGAGGTTCTTCATCTGCTCGAAACGTTGACGCAGGCCTTCCTGCAGAATGGCCAGGGGCGTTTTCGGGTCGAGAGTGACCCAAAGACTGTCCCCAACCCCCTTGATTCGAATCGGGCTCGGCGGTTGTGGTGTCGTGGTCGTGTCCATACAATCGGTGGAAAGATTGGGGTGGCGTCGAATCGAGTTTATAGAGAAATACCCCTTGTGTGTCAAGAAAGAAAAAACATCAAGATATGGTGGTGCATCGCGGGGCACACGCCCCCAGAGTGGAAAAGGGTCGATTTTTCGGCCGGCGCTGTGCTAAAAACCTTTGGAAAGTCCAATTTTTTTGTTGCACTGCAGCGATTGCGGGACAAAACACCGCAGCGGACCTTTCCCCGTAAGCGCCACCCCCGGTTGGTTCATCCGGCCCTACCGCACCCATCACCCGTGAATGCCATGCAAAAATACTGGAAGACCTTCAAGGAGCTGGCCGCCAAGGGAATCCTCTCCAGCCGCAGCGTCGCCCTGGCCTTGGAAAAGCAGCAGCCCGAGGACCTGCTGCGGGAACTCTGCGACTGCCACGCCCTGATGGAAGGCTCACGTGCCGATGCCTTAGCCGCCCAGGCCCGCCTGCGGGCCTTTTTCGATGCGGCGCCGTTCGGTTTTTTCTGTTTGGACGCAGCCGGTAACATCCTGGAGCCCAACAGCGCCTCGGCGCGCATGCTGGGCCACGATCCGGCTGCCCTCGCGGGCTGCGCCCTGCTGAGTTTCATCCTGCCGGAATTCCATGAGATTTTTACACTTCACCGCCGGGCGGTTTTCGAGCAGGGCGAGGAAAACAGCTGCAACCTCAAGTTGAAAAAAACCGCCGGGGGGGAGTTTCACGCCCGGCTGACCAGCTACCCGATCCTCGACCCGGGGCAGCCGATCGCGTGCTGCCGCTGCTACCTGTCCGACATCACCCAACTGCAGCAGACCGTCGCCGAGTTGCGCAAGGCCAACCAGAAAATGCGCGACCAGCAGAAGGCCTTGCTGGAGGAGGAGCGCCTGAAAGTGCTGCTGCAGATGGCCGGAGCGACAGCCCACGACCTCAACCAGCCGCTGATGACGCTGCTCGGCAACATCGAACTGATGCGGATGAACCGCGACGAACCCGAGAAAATTCTGCTGCACCTCGACCGGCTGGAAAAAGCCGGCCAGCGGATTTACAAAACCGTAAAAAAAATTCAGGAGATCCGCTATTACGAGGTCAAGCCGTACTTCAACCAAACCGCCATCATCAATCTCGACCAAAAAACGGCCATTCTGGCGGTGGAACAGTCCGATTATGAATTCGAAAAGATCAGCGGCATCCTCAAGTATCACAGCCAGATAAAACTGTTCCGCACCAGGAGCCTGGCCGAGGCCACGGCCATGCTGGGGCAAAGGCGCTTCGACCTGATCTTTGCCAGCTCCTTCCTGCCCGACGGCAACGCCATCGATCTGATGCGAACGGTCAATGAAAACGAGCGGAACATCCCGGTGGTGGTGTTCACGGGCAAGGACGACGATCTGCTCACCGCCCAGATGCTCCAGGCAGGCGCCCTGGAGTACATCCCCAAGGGCCGCATCGGCGAAAAGGCGTTGACCCGCATCATCACCAACGTCATGGAGAAAGCGCGTCTGCAGCGCGAGGTGCGCGAACTCGAGCAGAAAGTGCTTCGGCTGACCAGACGCGATGAGCTCACCGGGCTCTTCAACCGGCGCTACTTAGAGGAGACCCTCGACAATGAGATCGCCCGGGCGCGGCGCTACCGCACCGACCTGGTGCTGTGCATCATGGATCTGGACCGCTTCAGACGGGTGAACCAGACCCACAGCCGCCTGGCCGGCGACAGTGTGCTGGTCGAAGTGGCGGGGTTGCTCAAACGCCTCAGCCGGCAGTGCGACACCGTCGTACGTTTCGGAGGCGAGGAATTTGCCCTGCTACTGCCCAACACCGACATGCGCATGGCCCGGGTGGTCAACGAGCGCTTTCGCCAGATGGTGGCGGCCCACATCTTCGAGTACCGCTCCGCCCAGATTTCGATCACGGTCAGTGCCGGCATCGCGGCCTTTAACGGCTCCCCCGACCTGTCCGGCGCGGACCTGGTGGGGTTGGCGCTGCAAGCCTTGAAAAAGGCCAAGGGGCTGGGGCGAAACCGCGTTTTCGAGTGGCAGCAGTGGGAAAACAAGGCCCCCGGCCCTTGAAGGGTCGGGGGCCGGTTGCGACGCCCTCAGCCCCGGGGCAATGCCGTCCAATTTTTACCCTTGATTCAGGCCGGGTTTTCGAATAGGTTATTTATATGGGGTATGTATTTGATTTTACTGATGCAATTTCGTTTGACCGCTGGCTGAGCGAGCCGCGCAACCGCTTTGCGACCGAAATGGAAACCCGCCTGCTGGTGGAGATGCTGAACCCGCGGCGGGGGGAATCGGTGCTGGACATCGGATGCGGAACCGGCACCAATTTGCGCACTTTTCTGGATCTGGGCCTCCAGGTCACCGGCCTGGACCCCTCCCCTTACATGCTGGATATCTCCTTGGGCAAGGTCGGTAGGCGGGTCGATTTTTACCGCGGCTTTGCGGAGGATCTGCCCTTCGACGACAACTCCTTCAACCACGCCTGCCTGGCGACCACCCTGGAGTTCGTGGCGGACCCTTCCAAGGCCATTGCCGAGGCCAGCCGGGTGGCCAAGGACCGGATTTATATCGGGGTTTTCAACCGCTACGCCATCAAGGGCATCCAGCGCCGGGTGCAGGGCATCTTCTCCCGCACGATCTTCAACCATGCCCGTTTCTTCAGCATCTGGGAACTCAAACAGATGGTTCGCGAGACCCTGGGCAACGTCCCGATCAGCTGGCGCAGCATCTGCCAACTGCCCTCCGCCTCGGGCAAGCTGAGCTGCCGGATCGAACAGTCGCAACTGCTGCAGAAGACGCCCTTCGGCGCCTTTGTCGGCATGACGGTGACCCTGGTGCCGCGCTTCCGCACCCGGCCGCTGGCCATCAAATATCACCCCGAAGGTTTCATCCAGCCCGTTGCGGGTTGAGATCCCCGAAAAAACCGTGCCGGGGACTTATCCGTTTTCCCAATAGGGCACCAGCAGGACGGGACAGGACGCCTTTTCAAGGATGGTCATGCCCACGTAGTCCACCCGCCCCATACTCGCCCGTTCGGGGCGATGGTGGCAGCCCAGGACGATCAGGTCCATGGCGTCGTCCCTGGCCCGGCGGCAGACGGCCAGGGCCGGGTCCGCCGGTTCACATTCGAACCGGACATCGGGGAGTTCGGCCAGCAGCGGTTTGATCTCGGCTTCGAAGCGTTGCCGGGCGGCGTCGCGGGCTTGGCTCAATTTGGGGCTGTCGGCACTTTCCCGGGTCAGGCGGTAGTCGAGGGCATGCAAGATGTGGAGTGCGGCACCGTGGATGTGGGTCAGCGCGATCGCCTTTTGAAGCGCGCAAAGCCCCCCGGGGGAGAACTTGAAAGCCACCAGAATGCGCTTGAACATTGCGGCCCCCTTCGCGTGAATGGTAAATGGGCACCTCGGCTCATTTTTTTCCTTACCATCCGGCAGGTCGGCCGGGCAAGGGAAAACGCCGCACCTGCCGGGCACCCATCGGCGGTGGGGTTTGACAAGGCCTAAGCATCTGGGATAAAAATTTTTTCCGGAGAGCCTCGTTGCGGCAGGGCTACCCACCCCCTTTTCCCCCAAGCGGCGGTCCCAGGGCGCTTTGACGGAAGAACTGTGAATGCTGAAGAAAGAGCCATCCTCCCAGGATAGCCCCGCCGTAACGCTGGATTCGGGGTTTCAGAAGCTGCGCCAGCGAATTGCGGAGCTGGAGTCCTCCATCTCGCTGCGCAAGGAGCGCGAGGGCAAGGCCCTGCGCGATTCCGCCGAGCGTTTCCAGGCCTTTGCCGATCACACCTACGACTGGGAGTACTGGACAGCCCCTGACGGGGGCTACGTCTACATGTCGCCCTCCTGCCAGCGCATCACCGGCTACCGGGCCGAAGAATTCGTCCAGGACCCCGATCTGCTGGAGCGTATCATCCACCCCGAGGACCGCGATGATTTCAGGCAGCGCTCGGCCGCCATGGCCGGTAAAAAGAGCGTTTTGAGCATGGACTTCCGGATTCTGGACCGCTCCGGGGGCGTCCGTTGGATCGGGCATATCTGCCGCCCGGTCTACGCCTCAGACGGCCGGTATCTGGGCAAACGGGTCAGCAATCGCGACATCTCCAATCGCAAGGCGGCCGAGCGGGCCCTGCGGGCTTCGGCCCGGGCCTTCCGGACGATTTTCAACAGCGGCCACGATGCCGTGATCATCTACGATCCGGACGGGACGGTCAACCGGGTGAACAACCGGCTGCTGAAAATGTTCGGCGTCTCCCGCAAAGAGGCCATGGCGCGCTTCACCCGCAGCGCTTTTCTGGAGAACGGCCGGGCTTCGGAGGAGATGGCCGGGCGCTGGGCGAAGGCCCTGGGGGACGAAAAGCAGATCTTCGAATGGCAGTCGCGGCGCCTGGATTCCGGCTTTTTCTTCCAGGTGGAAATCGTTCTGAGCAAAATAACCCTCAATGGCCGCCAGCGGGTCCTGTGCGCCATCCGGGACATTACGGACCGTAAAGAGGCGGAAGCGGAGCGGTTGAAGCGTGAAAAACTGGAGGGGGTGCTTGAAATGGCCGGCGCCGCCTGCCACGAACTCAACCAGCCAATGCAAAGCCTCCTGGGCTATACCGAACTGATTCGGCTGCAGATGTCGCCCCAAGACCCGCTCTACGAGAAAACCCTCAAAATCCGGGAGCAGGTGGAGCGCATCGCGGCCATGACCGCCAAACTGATGGGCATTACCAAATATGAAACCCGCCATTACGCCAGGGGCCGCAGAATCATCGACATCGACAAGGCCTCGCAAAACTGCGGGTGAGCCGCCGTCGCGGCCGGCGTCGGGCGGCAGGGGGTTGATCCCACAGCCGGCAATCCGCCATGCATAGCCTTGAACCGGCATGGCGCCGACTTTTTAAGCGCCGCCGAAACCCTGCAGTCCCGCGTGAAGATGAGCGAACATCTTAAAATTCCACAAAAAATAACGGCGATCCTGGTCTACGGCCGCCCACCGCTGGTTTTTGCCGGCATGCTTTGCGCCATCGCCGTGATGTGGACCCGCAGCCCGGTTCTTTACACCCTGGGTGTCGTGCTGCTTTTCATCGCCATGAGCTTCGACCTGGTGGACGGCTGGTTTTCCGCCCGCTTTCAGCCCAACCCGACCCTGGCCAACCTGGCCGACCGCATCATGGACAAGATCGTCTATTCGATCATTTT
>JAJDNY010000086.1 GCA_022340425.1 Desulfobacteraceae bacterium
GAAAAAACCTTCAAAATCCAGGAGCAGGTGGACCGCATCGCGGCCATGACCGCCAAACTGATGGGAATCACCAAATATGAAACCCGCCATTACGCCAGGGGCCGCAGAATCATCGACATCGACAAGGCCTCGCAAAACTGCGGGTGAGCCGCCGTCGCGGCCGGCGTTGGGCGGCAGGGGGTTAACCCCACAGCCGGCAATCCGCCATGCGTAGCCCCGAAGCGGCATGGCGCCGACTTTTTAAGCGCCGCCGAAACCCTGCAGTCCCGCGTGAAGATGAGCGAACATCTTAAAATTCCACAAAAAATAACAGCGATCCTGGTCTACGGCCGTCCACCGCTGGTTTTTGCCGGCATGCTTTGCGCCATCGCCGTGATGTGGACCCGCAGCCCGGTTCTCTACACCCTGGGGGTCGTGCTGCTTTTCATCGCCATGAGCTTCGACCTGGTAGACGGCTGGTTTTCCGCCCGCTTTCAGCCCAACCCGACCCTGGCCAACCTGGCCGACCGCATCATGGACAAGATCGTCTATTCGATCATTTTTCCGCTGGTTGCGGTGGGGATGATGTGGCGCCTGCTTTTCAGCACCCCGGCCCACGCCAAAATCGAACTGCTGCACGCCATTTTCGTCCTGCTGATCTGTGTAACGGTGCTGATTCGCGACAATTTTGCCAGCTTCATGCGCAGCTTCGCCCTGCGCAAGGGCCAGGAGCCCGAACAGAGCGAATACACCCGCCTGCGGACCGTGGTGGCCGCGCCCCTGAGCGCTCTCCTCTACGCTCATGCCTTTTACATCCCCGAGGGGCCACCGTCCCGAATTTACTTCTGGATCTCCTGGCTGGGCAACCTCCCCCTGCGGGGGCTTTTCGTGATCGAAATCGTCTTTCTGATCATCACCTTCGGCTCCATCGCCGGCTACTGCCGCAAATACGGCACGCTCTGCCTGGACGAACTCTGCCTGGGGGATGACCGCCTGCGCCGCCGGATTCTCTCGGTCTTTCCCAACGCCCTGACCCTGATGAACGCCATGATGGGGCTGCTGGCGGTCTTTTTCGCCTACCAGACGCGCATCCGCGAAGCTTACCTGATCCTGATGGGGGCAGCGATCTTTGACAAGTTGGACGGCGCCGTCGCCCGGCGCCTGGGGCTCACCGATCCCAGCGGGGACCCGGCCGAGGACCGGCGCCGAATCAACATCGGCGGTGTGCTGGATGACGTCGCCGATGCCGTCAGCTTCTGCATCGCGCCGGCCTGGATTTTCTACATCTGCCTGAGCGCCCTCCCCGAACCGCTGCCAACCCGTGTGCCGGTGGGGTTGGTGGCGGTCTTTTACGCCATGCTGGGCTTCACCCGCCTGATCTACTTCACCCTGGACCGGCACCCGATACCCGGTTTTTTCAAGGGTATGCCCACCCCCGCGGCGGCCCTCCTGATCACCGCCCCGCTGATTCTTTTGGATCAGAACCTGCTCACGGCCCCCGAGACGGCGCGCAACTGGGCGATCTTCAGCTTCTGGCTGACCATTTTGACCGCCGGCCTAATGAACCTCTACCCCGTCCGCTATATCCACATGGGCCGCTTCAGTGACCGCCACCCCTGGTTCACCCGCATCAACCTGCTGCTGGTTCTGGTCTTCATCCTCACCCCCTATTTCGGCTACCTGGTACTCATCCAGCAGCTGCTCTACCTGCTGTCCCCGCTGGTGACCTGGCGGGTGGACCCCAAGGTGGCCGTCATGGAAGCCAAGGATCTGGATAAATAGCCGCCGGCAGGCCCTCCACCCCAGCGCCGGTCTTTTTGGGGCGCCGGCCACGGCAAGCCTGCATCCGGGGTCAAACCGGCAAATGTTGGGTCTTTTTTCTATTGACATACAATATCTGGTATGAAAAGAAGTGAACCCGTCGATATGTTGCCAGGCCCCGGTTGCCGCCGGGCGGCGCAATCCATCCAAAACCGATCTCCGGGGGCGCCCCGCTCCGATACTGCAGGAGGGCTGTCATGGGTCAGAAGGGCAAATTTCTGGTGATGGAGGACGGACAGCTGGATCTCAGCCAGTACGTCTGGGACGACCACCGCTTTGCCGACATCCTGATGCGCGAAAAGGTGCTCGACACGCACCAGGCCATGGCCATCAGCCGTTTTCTGCGGCAGGAAATCGAAACGCTGGAACTGCCCACCATCACCGTGCCCTTTATCGAGCAGCTGATCGAAGCCAAGTTTCGCGAGTACGGCCTAGTCAAGCCCGCCTCGCTGCGCTTCGACAAGAGCATCTTCGTCCGTAACGGCCTGAACCTTTCGGAGAACGCCCGCACGGTCCTGGAACGGCGCTATCTCAAAAAAGATCCGGACGGCACCGTGCTGGAAACCCCGCAGCAGATGTTCCAGCGGGTGGCAGCCCATATCGCCTCGGCCGAAAAAAATTACGGCGACGAAAACCGGGTGCGGGAGGTGGCGGAGATCTTCTACCAGCTGATGGTGGAGGCCAAGTTCCTGCCCAACTCGCCCACTCTGATGAATGCCGGCCGGCGCCTGGGGCAGCTGGCGGCCTGCTTCGTGCTGCCCGTGGAGGACAGCATGGAGGGCATCTTCGGCGCACTGATGAACGCCGCCATGATCCACAAGTCCGGCGGCGGCACCGGCTTTTCATTTTCGCGCCTGCGCCCCAAGGACAGCAATGTCGGCTCCACCGGCGGCGTGGCCTCCGGACCGGTGTCGTTCATGAAGATTTTCAACACCGCCACCGAGCAGGTCAAGCAGGGCGGCACCCGCCGGGGGGCCAACATGGCCATCCTGCGGGTGGACCACCCCGACATCCTGGAGTTCATCACCTGCAAGCAGGACCACCAGTCCCTCAACAATTTCAATATTTCGGTTGGTGTCACGGACGCGTTCATGCGGGCCCTGGAGGCCGGCGCCGCCTTTGACCTGCTGGACCCCCGCGACGGCCGCAAGGCGGGCACCCTCAAGGCCGCCGAGGTTTACAATCTGATGGTGGAGCGGGCCTGGGCCAACGGCGACCCCGGCATCATTTTCCTGGACCGCATGAACCGCGACAACCCCACCCCCGAGTTGGGGGCCATCGAAAGCACCAACCCCTGCGGCGAACAGCCCCTGCTGCCCATGGAGGCCTGCAATCTCGGCTCTATCAACCTGGCGCGGTTCGTCAGCAGCGAGGCCGGCAGCCCGGCCATCGACTACGAGGCCCTTAAGGAAGTGATCGGCTGGTCGGTCCGCTTTTTGGACGACACCATCGATGTCTCGCGCTATCCACTGCCCGAAATCACCGCCATGGTCCAGGGCAACCGCAAGATCGGGCTGGGGGTCATGGGGTTTGCGGACCTTCTCTATCAGCTGGGGGTCCCCTACAACTCCGAGGCCGCGCTGCAGATCGCGGCCGAAGTGATGGGCTTTGTCCGTGAAACCGCCCGGGAGGCCTCCCGCACCCTGGCCAGAAAGCGCGGGGTGTTCGAAAACTTCGGCAAGAGCGTTTTCAAGGGGCGCCGAGACGGCCGCCTGCGCAACGCTACCACCACCACCATCGCCCCCACCGGCACTTTGAGCATCATCGCCGGGTGCTCCAGCGGCATCGAGCCGCTTTTCGCCCTGAGCTTCGTGCGCCATGTCATGGACGATGACAAGCTGACCGAGGTCAACCCGTATTTCAAAAAAACGGCCGAGGAGCGCAATTTCTACAGCCGCGAGCTCATGGAGACGATTGCCGCCCGGGGCACCATCCAGGACATGCCGGAAATTCCCGAGGATGTCCGGCGGGTGTTCGTGACCGCCCACGACATTTCGCCGGAATGGCATATCCGTATGCAGGCCGCCTTCCAGCAGCACACCGACAACGCGGTTTCCAAGACGGTCAACCTGCCCCACGACGCCACCGTGGCGGACGTGCGCAAGGTCTACGACCTGGCCTATGAGCTGGGATGCAAAGGGGTGACCATCTACCGCGACGGCAGCCGGGAAAACCAGGTGCTCTCCTTTTCCCGTAAAACGGCCGCCGACAGGGGGTTCATGACCGCGGTCAAGGAGCGGCCGGAGACTCTGGAGGGGTTCACCACCCGCATGGTGACGGGCATGGGCCACCTCTACGTGACCGTCACCGAATATGAGGGCCGACCCTTCGAGGTCTTCGCCACCATCGGCAAGTCCGGCCGCTCGACCACCGCCAAGACCGAGGCCATCGGGCGGCTGGTTTCGCTGGCGCTGCGCTCGGGGGTCGAGGTCGCCGAGATCGTCAAGCAGCTCAAGGGGATCGGCGGGGAGTACCCGGTATTTCAGAAGGGCGGTCTGGTGCTGTCGATTCCGGATGCCATCGGACGGATTCTGGAAAAGCGCTACCTGAAAAAAGGCGCCGAGGGCCCCCCCGCCAAACGCAGCAACAGCCTATTGGGTGAAACCTGCCCGGACTGCGGCCAGACGGTGAGCTTCGAGGAGGGCTGCATGACCTGCCATTTTTGCGGCTTCAGCAAATGCGGGTAAAAAAAGAATGCGGCCGCCGGCCGCTCAGGCCCCCCTTGGCGCAAACGGACGCTCACTTTTTGGCGGGGGCCTGGGGGTCATCCTCCGCCGAAGGCGCAAGCCCCTTGACAGTCTCGTTTACGGCCGCGTAAACTGACCTGAACGTTTCGGGTAAGGTGGTCGGGGAGATCCTTCCGGTTTCAATGAATTTGACCACGATCTCCTTGGCCGCTCTCAAGATCTGCTCATCTACTGAACTCATGGGAACACCTTGCTGATGTTGAAAAATTGGGTTCCGGTGGCGCTAACAGAATCCGGCGCGGCTGTCAACACGCCCCGCTGCGGGCGCAGCCAGAGGCCGCTGCCGGCTCGGGCAGCCGGCCACCATATACGGCCCGGGTGGATCCTGATGGGTCTCTTACTGGTGTGCCTGGGCGCCCTGCTCTGCGGCTGTTCGCAGGTCTCTAAAATTCAGAAGAAAAGCCGCCAGCTGGCCCGCGAGCTGCCCTTTACCGGTGACGGTCTCAAACGCACGCTGGCCATCGGCCCCGTGGAAAACCTCACCCCTTACCGGGATCATCCCCTCGCCGAACAGCTCAAGGATCGTCTGAGCCAAACATTGCGGGATGGCTGCCCGCGGGTTTTGATGCCCACCGACGGCGACGGGGGCGTTCAAAGTGTCCTGGCAGCCCTTCAGCAGGGGGACGCCCAGGCGGGACGCCCCAAGAACCTGGTGCTGGCCGAGGCCGGCCGGCAGGCGGGCCTGAATGCCATTTTAACCGCGGCGCTGACGGAGATCGCCACCACCCGCCAGGAAAAGGGCATCCTCTGGTACAAGGACACGTACATCTACCTGCGGATCCAGGTCACCGTGGTAGTTTACGACACCGCCACCGGCGCCAAACTGCTGGACGAAACCACCGAGCATCGCACCCAGGTCGACGAAATGGACGGCTTCGACCCCCTGCCCAGCCAAGACCTGATCCTGCCGTCGGTCCGTGCGACCCTCGATCTTCTGGCCGAGTCGGCCGCCGACAGGGTTTGCCAGCGGCTGAGCGCCCAGCCCTGGAGCGGTTTCATCATCGCCCGCGAGAACGACCGGATAGAGCTCTCCTCGGGAGCGGCTATCGGGCTCAAACCCGGCACGGTTCTGGAAATTTTTGACGACAGCGGCACCATCGACGGCGCCCAGGGCCAAAAGTTCTTCCTGCCCGGCCTGAAAGTCGGTGAGGCCAGGGTTTCGGCGGTCACCGAATGGCAGGCCGAGGCCGCCCTGCTGAGCGGCGGCGATGGGGTCAAAACCGGCCACAGCGTGAAGCTCAAATAGGACGGTTCCGCAAAAAGTCCAATCTCTGCGTTGCGCTGCATCTCGAAGTCGCTGCGGCGTGAATAAGTACGCCTCACGCCGCTGAGATTTGCGCGCCGTAACTTGGCCTTTTCACGGAACTGTCCGGTTTTTGACTTCTAAGGGACTAACCGGGTTTTTTGGCCGGGGTCTTTTGCCCCATCGTCCCGGGCCGAGCATCACAGCAGCCGGCGAAAAAGGCCCTGTGGCTGTCTGAGCGTAAGCGAGTTCCACAGGGCCCGCCGGCTGCGAGAAGCGCAGGGCAGCCCGAAGGGCCCCGGGACGCGGGCGGTTTCTTTTGGTTCGTTTTCTTTTCCGCAAAAGAAAATGAACAAAGCCGAATCGGAATTATCGACTTCCGGCCCGGCACCGGGGTAACCATCAAAGTTCCTTTCTGCAAAAACACCGCGCCGCGGGGTAAAATGATTTTTACCGCTTCATCAAATAGGATCTCGCGGGCCCGGCAGCCTTTGGTCCTCACAGCTCTTCGGGGGTGAAGGCCACCACGTCGTCGATGTGCGACCGGTCCGATAGGAGCATCGCCAGGCGGTCCACCCCCAGGGCGTTGCCGGCCGCCTCGGGCATCCCTTCCAGGGCCGCCAGGAATTTTTCGGGCATCGGCCCCACCGTTTTGCCGCCCGCACGGCGCGCGGCCATTTCAGCCTCGAAGCGCTGCCGCTGCTGGGCGGGATCGGTGAGTTCGCCAAAGGCATTGCAGAGCTCCAGGCCGGCAATGTAGAGCTCGAAGCGTTCGACGACCCCGGGCATGTCCCGCCGCAGACGGGCCAGGGCGCCGTGAACCGCAGGGTAGTCGTGGAGAAATTGGGGCCGCGGCAACCCCAGACGCGGCTCGATTTCAAGCCCCATGACCTCGTCGAAACGCCCGGCGGCCAGCGCATCGGCCATGGAGAGCGAACCGTAGCGCTCGAAAGCCGCCGCCACCGACAGCCTGGGCCAGGGCGGCCGCAGGTCCAGCGCTGATCCCTGGTAGTCCAGCTCGAAACCCAGCCCCACCTCCCGCGCCACAAAACCGATCAGACGCTCGGTCTCCCCCATCATGTCCACATAGTCCGCCCCGGCGCGGTACCATTCCAGGAGGGTGAACTCCGGCAGGTGGCGCCGGCCGCGCTCCCCGCGGCGGTGGCAGCGGCAGATCTGGAAAAGGCGCGGATAGCCCGCGGCCAGCAGCCGCTTCATCAAGAGCTCCGGGGAGGTGTGCAGAAACCACTCGCCGCTGGGCTGGGGGTCGATGTGAGCCTCGGGGGCCAGGGTTGGCAGGCGGTGCGGGGTTTCCACTTCCAGGTAGGCATGGCGCTCAAAAAAGCGCCGGATGGCCTGGATCACCCGCGACCGGAAAACCAGCACGGCTTGGTTGCGGGTTTGCCGAAGCCCCGGGGGGCCGGTGTCAGGCGCCATGCTGCCGCTGGTGATAGGTGTCGGCGGTGCGGTCCTGCAGGATGACGGCGTCGTAGGCCTCGCGCTGGGCCGTCTCGAACCACTGGTAGCCGATCTCCCTGCAGGCCTGGCAGGCTTTGCGCGGGATGTGCACGCACAGCGCGTGGCGGCCGCGGTCGGCGGTCGAATCGATCTGCAGCGCGCCCGCACAGTCCGGGCAGATGCTGATAATTTCCTTCTGGGATTCGAGCAGATTGTCGGTGTCGTAAAAGATGTTGCGCGTCCGACGGTCGAGCCCGCGGCGCTCGCGGCTGCGCGCCGAACGCTGCTCCCGCTGGGCCCAGTTCTGGAGGGTGAGTTCGCCGATCTGTTCGATTCTGCGGCTGGTCTCGCGGGTTTGGCGAATTTTGACGGGGTCGTAGTTGGGCTCCCGCACCTGGGAGTAGTCCAAACCGGCCATGGCCAGGATGATCCCCACGTTGACGTACGGCAGGGCGCCCTCGATGGCGTAGCCGCCTTCAAGCACGGCGATGTCCGGCTGCAGGATGCTGGTCAGCTGGGCGTAACCCTGGGCCGAGAAGTTCATGTTGGTGATGGGGTCCGAAAAATGGTTGTCCTGACCGGCGGAGTTGATCACCAGCTGGGGTTTGAACTCCTCCAGAATGGGTTTGACCACATGTTGGGTGACATAGAGAAAGCCCTCTTCCGAGGTATGCGGCGGCAGGGGGATGTTGACGGTCGTGCCCAGGGCGTTCGGACCGCCCAGTTCGTTGGAGAACCCGGTCCCGGGGTAGAGGGTGCGGCCGTCCTGGTGCATGGAGATGAAGAGAGTGTCGGGGTCGTGCCAGTAGATGTCCTGGGTGCCGTCGCCGTGGTGGCAGTCGGTGTCGACGATGGCCACCCGGTCGACGCCGTAGGCCTGCCGCAGGTACTCGACCATGATGGCTTCGATGTTGATGTTGCAGAAGCCGCGCGCGCCCTGGACCACCCGCATGGCGTGGTGTCCCGGGGGCCGCACCAGGGCGAAGCCGCGCTGGACCCGACCGTCCATCACCGCCATGCCGATGGTCTTGGCACCGCCGGCGCTGATGAAGTGCGACTCGGTCATGACGCTCCAGACGTCCGGCACGCAGAAATGAACCCGCTGAACGTCCTTGATGGGCACCAGGTCGGGTTTGAACTCCTCGATCCCCTCGATATCCAAGAGCCCCTCCTCGAACACCTGGTCCTGGGTGTAGAGCAGGCGCTCCTCGCGCTCCGGGTGCGCCGGGCTGATGGCCCAGTCGAAGGCCGGGAAAAAGACCAGACCGGTCTTGTACTTGGCACGTTGCATGGTGGCCTCCGAGGGCTAAGAGTGGCGGCGGCGGGCCGCTTTCAACCCTGATGAACTGGTAAGTCAAAATCCAGACGGTTTCGAAAAAAGCGCCAAGCTGCGGCGCGCAAATCTCAGCGGCGTGAGGCTTACTTATGGTACGCCGCAGCGACTTCGAGATGAAGCGCAACGCAGAAATTGGGCTTTTCGCGGAGCCGTCAATCCTCGGTGGCCAGAATTCCGGCAACCGTATCGTACTCGTTGATGAGACCGGGCTTCACCTGGACCTTGATCCGAATGTTGCGGCCGGAGGTGTAAAACCCGCGCACCATGTTGAACCTCAGGTTTTCCACGACCTCGGTGGCGAGGTCATCGACGTTGGAACCCGCGCGCAGGGCTTTCTGGCGCAGCAGCATGAAGGCCGTCTCGAGGGCGTCCTCCTGGGAGAAGTCGCGGCCGGCCCGCTCACGGTAGTTCTCCTCGGGGGCCGCGACAATGCCCTGCTCGGTATCGGCAAAGAGCGTCACCTCGCAGGTGGTGCGGGCCA
This sequence comes from Desulfobacteraceae bacterium, assembly GCA_022340425.1. Taxonomy (NCBI): domain Bacteria; kingdom Pseudomonadati; phylum Thermodesulfobacteriota; class Desulfobacteria; order Desulfobacterales; family Desulfobacteraceae; species Desulfobacteraceae bacterium. The sequence continues at coordinate 9,066 of JAJDNY010000086.1, forward strand.
GGGCGGCGCCGATGGCGTTGGCCACTTTCCAGCGCGGCACAACGCCCACCCGGTAGCTGGAAAGGGCCTCCAGGCGCTTGGCAAAGACAGGCGCCGGCCCCCCGATGACCAGCATGATTTCCGGCTGGATGGCGCGCCCCTCGTAGAGTTCATGGACCGTGTAAACGGGCTGGCTGTTGATCTGCGCGAGCATTTCCCCGACGGCATCCAGGATTTTGCGGCAGGTTTCGTCGAAGACGTGCTGGGCGGCGGCGGCCACCGACATCCCCAGGGGGCCCGCAAGGGCTTCAAATCCCTTGGCGGCCTTGGCCGGGTCGCCGCGCTGGAGAAGCCCCAGAACGATCAGGGCATCGGTCGGTGTGGGCACCGGCCCGCCGTGAGCCATGGCCGGACCGAGCCGCTCGGGGCCGATTTGCAGCCGGCCCCCCTCCAAACGCACATGGCTGTCGCCACCGACACCGATGGAAAGGGTTTTCAGCGAGCGCAGGAGCGTCTTGTAGCCGCCCAGATGGATGCCCAGGGGTTCCAGCACCGGCACGCGGTTGATCAAAACCGCCATGTCGGTGGTGGTGCCGCCGATATCCAGAACGATGCTCTCCTCCTCCACCGGGGCGAAGGCGATGGCGCCCATGACGCTGGCGGCGGGACCCGAGAGGATCGTCTGGGCCGGAAAATCGATGGAGGCCTCGAAGCTCATGGTGCCGCCGTCGGCCTTGAGGATGTGGATCGGAATGGCCAGCCCCTTTTTTTCCAGGGAGCGTTTGACGGCCTCGAAGAACTTCTTGTGAATTGGGTAGACCGAGGCGTTGAGATATGAGGTGGCGATCCGCCGCGGGAAGTTGAGGTTTCCCGAACACTGGTGCCCCATGAAGACCTTGTCCACGTATGGGCTGAGAATTTCGCCGATCTGAAGTTCGTGATGCGGGTTGCGCACGGAGAATTTGCAGACCACACCCACGTGGCGAATCCCTTTTTTCTTGAACCGCTTGGCGATTTTTTTGATTTCTGCGCCGTCCAGGGGGTCGATCTCCCTGCCGCGGTGATCGATGGCCCCACTGAGGGCGTGATAGTGCTCACCGATGCGGAAAAATTCGGGATCGACCCCCGGCCCGGAGGCCACAATCATGCCCACCGGCGGCAGCTTATCCTGAATGATGGCGTTGGTGGTCAGGGTCGTGCTGAGCACCGCGCGGCTGATCAGGGCGGGATCGATGCCGGCGGTGATCGCTTCCAGGCCGGTTAAAACCGTCTGGAACAAATCGGCGGCATCCGTGGGAACCTTGATTTCGGCCACCACCCCTTCGTCGCCCAAAAGGACGACGTCGGTATGGGTGCCGCCAACATCCAATCCAATTATCATCGTATTTTCCTGATCCCGGCCGTACCCCGCAAGGGCATCGGCGACTGTCGCCTCAACGGACCGCGGGGGGCCGCTTCGATCCGGCGGCGGCCCGCCGGCGCACACGCCTCATTGCTCTAGCAGCGAGTGTCGCAGCCGGATGCTTCCAACCCCCGCGACAGGTGCCATATTGCCACACCCGACATTAAACTGTTCCAGGCTACCGCAAAAGGTGTTTTCTTGTCAATCACGAAACAGAAGGGATTTCGGTGTGATGCGCACCGGCAGGCCCGCGGCGGCAACGGTCGGGTGGATTTAACTAGTTTGACTCGTCCCTGGCACCTCTCACCCTTGTCTGCATCCGGGCCGAACGCCGCGGCGGCACCCGTTGGCAGGGGAATTTAAGCCTGAATCCAAGCGGTTATTTCATTTTTGACATATTGACAAAGTCGTTTCCCTCCTTCATTGTTTTGCCAGGTGCCCTTTTTCGGCCCATCCCGCCACAAACGCCAAAGTCCCGCTGGGAAAACCGCCCCTTGAACGGGCGTTGGCCCACTATCACACCCATAAACCAAAAGGAGGCACACCATGGATCAGATACTGAGAATACAGATGGGCGGCGCAACCGGTCCGAGCGCCAAGACCGAGCCGGTCGGCGCCTATGCCGGAATGGGCGGTCGCGCCCTGACCTCCACCCTCGTCGCCGGGGAAGTGCCCCCCACCTGCCA
>JAJDNY010000087.1 GCA_022340425.1 Desulfobacteraceae bacterium
AGGCCGTCCCGGCTGAGGGCGGCCTGCGGCGACAGCGTTTCGCTTTCCTGGCGGTCCATCTCCTCCCGGATGCGCTTCAAACTGCACGCGGGAAACGGCGGGTCAAATTTTTCCATCGTCGATCAGTCTTTCCATCAGCTGCAGGTAGTCGATGCCCGCCTGCCGGAACCCCTCCCGGCCGTATTTCATGTTGGCCTCCAGCACAAAGAAGCGTCCGCGGCAGACGCAGATGTCGATCCCGACATCGTTCCAACCGCAGCGCCGGGCGGTGGTAAGCGCCAGCTCGCGGGCCTCGGCCGGCACCGGGGCCAAGCTGATGGCGGCACCGGTGGCCACGTTGGAGCGAAATTCCCCCGGCGCGGCGATGCGCCAGTAGGCGTGCACAATCTCATCGCCGATGATAACCACCCGGATATCGCGGTCGCACGGCAGGTACTCTTGGATATAGGCGATTCGGGTTTCCCGGCAGTAGGCCGCCAGCTCATCGGGACTGCGAATCAAAAAAACCCCTCTTCCCATCGCCGATCCCCGGGGGATCTTGGCGATGAAGGGGTAGCTGAAGAGGGACGGAATTTTGACCCGCCCCTGGCGGCCGAAAAAAACACGGGTGCGCGGGTGCGGTAGGCGCAGCAGATTAAAAAGGGCGCTCTGGCGAATCTTGTCCTGGGCGAACCGGTAGGTATGGCAACTGGGAAAGGTGGCCTTGCCGGCCGCGTGGAAAAGATCCGCGTAGAAGCTCGAGGGGTAGTAGATTTTCTCGGCCCGGCGGATGGTCTCCGCCGTCTCGGGCGGGTAGCCCGAAAAATCAGGCTGCACCCCGAGGGTCAGCACATTGCGGCATCCTTTGAGGCGCCCCTCCAGGGCGATCACCTGGCGGCCGTTGCTGTTGGCTGCACCCATGGGCTCACCGGCCGCGGGCCCAGGCGCCCGCACGGCGATCGATTGCGGGCGGACGCGGCCGGCAAGGCCGGTCTCTGCCCGCAATCGCGGAATTTAGTGGAGCAATTCGACGATTTTTTCCACAACCGCGTTCAACTCCCGGGTAAAGGGGGTTTCGGCGGCTTCGCCCAGCAGGGGTTTGCCTTCATCGCTGGCCTTGACCACCCCGGGCTCAAAGGGTAGCGTTCCCAGGAACAAGACGTCCATTTCGGTCGCCGTGCGCCGGCCGCCGCCGCTTTTGAAGACCTCGATGGTTTTGCCGCAGCAGGGGCAGGCAAAGGGCCCCATGTTTTCCACCAGGCCCAACACCTCGAGGTTGACCGCTTTGCAGAAGTTGATCGATTTGCGGACGTCCGAAAGCGCTACGTCCTGGGGGGTCGTAACGATCAGGGCCTTGGCGCCGGGCACCGTTTGGGCCACGCTGAGGGGCTCATCGCCGGTGCCCGGCGGGGAGTCGATCACCAGAAAGTCCAGCTCCCCCCAGCGCACATCGCCGATAAACTGCCGGATCACCCCGGTCTTGGCCGGTCCGCGCCAAATTACGGGGTCGTCGCCGTTTTGCAGCAGCGACTGCATCGAGACCACCTTGAGGTTGTCGCTGAAGGCCTTGGGAATGGCAAAATGGTCCTCCCCCACTTCCAACAGGCCCTTGAGCCCCATGATGCCGGCAATGCTGGGGCCGTGCAGGTCAACGTCCATCAATCCCACCCGAAGGCCTTTGCGGGAAAGCGCCACGGCCGCGTTGGCGGCGATGCTGCTCTTGCCGACCCCGCCCTTGCCGCTCATGACCAGCAGCTTGTGCTTGATCTTGGCCAGCGAGCTTTCGATGATCTGTTCCTGAATCTTGGCGGCCATGCTCTGGCCGCCGCCTGAAGCGCAGCTTCCCGTTGAACACCCGGAAGCTGCGGTTTCGTCATTCGCCATGGGGAGATCTCCTTTCAAAAAACCTTCGGCGACGGGATCAAAAAGCTTTCTCATCCGCTCGAGGCTTCGCCGGGTATGGGAGCCCGGCCAGTAAATTCGCCCGCAACCGCTGCAGGTGTTGAAATTTTCGTGGGTGGCCCAAACGTAATCCGGCACCTTGTCCCGCACCGCTTCACGCCCGATGGCCACAATCGGCAGGTTGCAGCGGATGCAGCGCGAAAACGGCCGGGTGTCGGACCACCGGATGCCCAGGTCGGCCACCAGCTGCTGCAGCTGCCGGCAAGGGTCGTTAGCCGCCACAAAGAGCACCCGCACACCGGGCGGCGGCCGGCCCCTGCGGGAGCGGGTCAGCAGAATACGGACAGGCGTTTCATCGCTTGCGGCCGGTGGCGGATCCCCCGGCCAGACGGTGTCGAATCCCAGCAGGCGCAGCCACTTGGCCAACTTGCCCAGCGGACGATCGGCCTGGAAGCGCAGCGGCGGCGCAGAGGAAGCATCGCGTGGCATGACCGCAAAACCGTTTCATTGGGGGCTCTGCAGGCCTTTTGGGCACAGCCCCTTAAGGCTCCGGATCCGGGCTGTCACGGCCCCGCCGCCCCCGGTCTCAGGCGGAAAATTTCGGCTGTCAGCGCGGGGTTGGCCCAGCAGCGCTCGATCTGCAGCCGGAATACCGGCTGAGCGGCGCTTGAAACCGTCAGTTCGGCCGGTAAAGGGCAGTCCGACGCACCCAGGCGCCCCGAAAAATCCACCCCATACAGGAGCCGATTTCCGTTGTCAAACATCTCGATCCGTCGCACCCGCCCCTGCCCGTCGGGATCCAGGTGGATTTTTTCAACCAGGCGTCCGCTGCCGTCCCACAGCCACAGCACATCACGGCCGCCGACCGGGTCGGGGTGCAGCCGGGCGGTGTGGAAAGGCCGCACGGGAATGCGACCGGTCAGCAGACTGACGATCTCCTCGGCATCGATGGCCACCAGCAGGAGCCGCCGGAGAGTGGCGTCGTTGGCGGATTTGCGGTAAAACCGGCCCTCGCTGTGGGCGTCGAGGTAAAACCAGGTGCCGTCGTTGGCCAGCGTGGCGATGGGAACCCCGGAGATGTCCCGCAGCAGCAGCCTGAGCTTGTCCGGCCGCTGGCCGACCCACGCGACCCGTGCGCGCTGGACGGTGTTCTGCCGCCAGAGGGTGAAACTGCCCAGTCCCTTGACCGCCAAAAGCCCGGGGTTGTGGGCATCGAGTTGATCCAGGGCCTCGCGCGCGGCTGCGGCCGCGGCCTGCTCGGCGGCCGTCAGGGGTTTGGGCGGGCGCTGCCCGGTCCACGTGCTGCAAGCCGCCAGGCAAACCGCCAGCCAGACGGCCGCCCACAGGCCCCTGGAAACCGGCGAGACCAGCAGAAATAAAGTTCCGGACATGCGATACCCTTGCGGAGGCCGATTCAGCCGGCTCAGGGAGCGGGGTCCCCGCCGAGACTGCGGATCTTCTGCTCCAGATCGGCGGTGTCCGAATCCTTATCCTTTTTTTCCAGGGCGCGCCGGTAGTATTTCAAGGCATTCGGACGGTCATCGAGTTTGCGGTAGGCATCCCCGAGGTGCTCCAGGATGACGGGGTCATCGGGCACCAGGCGTGCGGCTTCCAGGAGGTAGTGCACCGCCTTGTCGTATTGCCCCTGCTTGTAGTAGACCCACCCCAGACTGTCGGTGATGTAGCCGTCGTCGGGCTTGTGTTTCATGGCCGCCTGGACGAGGCGCTCGGCCTCGTCCAGGTTTCGGCCGAGATCGGCGAAAGTGTAACCCAAATAGTTGAGCGCGCCGGCATTCTCCGGTTCCAGCGCCAGCACGGTGCGCATGCTGGCAATCGAGTCCTCCTTGCGGTTCCACTTGTCGTAAACCACCCCCAGGCGGAAATGGAGGCGGGCGTCGCGCGGGGCCAGCGTGAGCCCCTCCTTTAGCACGCTCTCGGCCTTGGCGTACTCCTCTAGATCCTCGTAAAACGACCCGAGGTAGAGCCGGAAATCGGCATTTTCCGGGGCGTTGACGATCGCCTCCTGGAGGTGGGCGATCGCCCGGTCCAGCTGGTCGGCCTCCTGGTAGTAGAAGGCCACGTGCACCGCCGCGTTCTGGTAGAAGCGGGAGTCGGGTGGGACCTTCAGAAAATGCTCCCGGGCGGCCTCCTTATCGCCCAACCCGTCGCGCGCCACACCGGCAAGGTAATGCAAATCGGGGCTCTGGGGGGCCGCGGGGAGCATGGCTTCCACCACGGTGGCGGCGCTCTGGTAATTTTCGCTATCAAAGTAGTGCGTTACCAGCTGGCGGATGACCTCGTTATCCTCCAGGCTGCGCCTGCCCAGTTCGGCCAGGAGGCTGTTGGCGGCGGCGGGCTGGCCGCTTTCCCGGTAAAATTCGGCCAGCTCCAGGGATGCGCGCACGTTGCCGGGGTTGCGCGCCAGGATCTCGCGATAGGTTTTCAGCACCTTGTCCCGGCGCCCCTGGCCGCGGTAGATTTCGATCAGTTCAAAGCGCGGCTCCTCCAGGTCCGGTTCCATCTCGAGGGTCTTGCGAAACGCTTTTTCGGCCTGCGCGACAAGGCCCTGACGGGCGTAGATTTGCCCCAGGAAGAAATGGCCGGCATAGGCCTCGGGGACCTCCCGGATGAGCTGGGAGTAAACCCGCTCGGCGTTTTTGAGATCGTTCTGCCCCATGTAGAGGCCCCCCAGGGCGAGATAGATATCCTGCCGCCCGGGATCGCGCACCAATACCTGTTCATAGGCCTCAATGGCCGGCTGGACCTCTTCCAGTTGCTCCCGGATTTTTCCCAGAATGACGAGAAATTCGACTTCCTCCGGCTGCTGGGCGAGGATCGCCTCCACCACCCCGAGGGCGTTGCCGTAATCCTTTTTGCGCAGATAGAGACCCGTCAGCTCCCGTTTCAGCACGAGGCTGCCGGGGTCCATTTCCAGGGCGCGGTTGAGCAGCGCAATGGCTTGGTCCGGACGGCCGCGCCTCACCTGGGCGAGGGCTTCCAGATAGAAGAAATACTGGTTGGCGGGCCGCTCGACGCCGGGGTCATCGGCCTGGGTCCGCAGGGGGGCAGACGGAGAGAAGGCCGCACAAGCGCTCAAAAACAGAATGACCACACCAACGGTGGTCACGATGATCAGACGGGCTTTTATCACTGCCATTGTCCTGTTGGGTTGGTCCAAGATCAGGAAGCCGCCGCTCAGTCGGATCCCTCTTCGTCGGAGTAGGCCTCGAAGTCGGGAATTTCGCGTTTGAAGAACTCCTTCATCTTCTTGATGATATTTTTTTCCACCTGGCGCACGCGCTCGCGCGAAATGCCGTAGCGGTCGCCGATTTCCTGGAGGGTGACGGGACTGTCGGAAAAAATCCGCAGATCGAAGATCTCAAGCTCGCGCGGGGTCATCCTTTTGCGAAACTCGGCGACCTTGGCGTGCAGCAGCCCTTCCATCTCCTTTTTGGCCATCTGGTCCTCGGCCGATTCGGCGGCGGTGCTGAGAAACTCGATCCGCTCGGTATCCGAATCGTCTTTCAGGGGCGCGTCAAGGGAAACATCCCAGGCGTCCAGACGCTGGTCCATCTCCACGATTTCACGCTCGGACACCCCGAGCCGCTCCGATAGCAGCTTGGGCTTGGGGTCGAAGCCCTGGTCGATGAGCTTCTGCTTTTCCTTTTTGAGCTTGAAAAACAGCTTGCGCTGCCCCTGGGTGGTGCCGATTTTCACCAGACGCCAGTTGTCCATGATGAACTTGAGGATATAGGCCTTGATCCAGAAAGAGGCATAGTAGGAAAACTTGACATTTTTGTAAGGGTCGAATTTCTTGACGGCCTGCATCAGGCCGATATTGCCCTCCTGAATGAGGTCCAGCAGGTTCTGCATCCAAACCCGCTGGAATTCCAGGGCGATCTTGACCACCAGGCGCAGGTTGGCGGTGACCAGCATGTAAGCCGCTTCCTTGTCTTCGTCTTCGCGAACCCGAATCGCCAGCTCTCTTTCCTCCTCCCGGGTGAGCAGTTTATAGTTGCTGATTTCGGTCAGGTAGAGCTGCAGGGGGTCGAATTTGACCAGGGCGTTGTTTTCCGCCCCGCCGCTGCCCGCGGCCTTGGCCTTGGACCCGGCTGCAGCCGGCTTTTTGGGGGCGTTCTTTTTGACCGCGGCATCCGGATTGGCGAGGCCGGACGGAGGCTTAGCTTTAGTTGCAACACTCATGCGACGACATCCTTATCTTGACTGCCACCGGTGCGCGTCAGGCCCGGGTGAGACATTTTCGCTGTGGACAACCCGCGCGACATATGGTAAGCAGCGTCTCGTTTATTACTGCGCCTGTAGCTCAGCTGGATAGAGCAACGGACTTCTAATCCGTAGGCCGCAGGTTCGAATCCTGCCAGGCGCACCAAAAAATCGAGGGGGTTAGCCCTTGGCGGGCGACCCCCTTTTTTATCTTAAAAAAAATTCTGATGGTAGCCAAATGGGGACCGCATCGTGTGGTGACCGATTTGACCCAAATTCTATTACAGCAAGCTAAAAAATGCAACTTCAAAAAAAAATCGCGGGAAATCAACGGTTCCAGGAGAAAAGCCGGGCGCCGAGGGCTAGACAAACCGCGCTGATCGCCAGCATGACGGCCAGTTCCAGGCGCACCGCCATCAAATCTGCCCCGTCGTTCATGATCTTGCGCACGGCCGAGATCAGGTGGGTCAGCGGGAAAACCTGGGCCAGGCCCCACACCCAGCGGGGGGAGCCCTCCAGCGAAAACCAGACCTCGGAGAGAAACATCATCGGCCAGGTGATGAAATTGAGCACGCCGCTGGTGAACTCTTCGCTGACGCCCCGGGAGGCCATCAGAACCCCCACCGCCGTCAGGCTGAGCCCCCCCACCAGAAAGGTCAGCAGCAGATCCAGATAGCGGCCGGCCACCTGAAAGTGAAAGATCAGGTCGCACCCCACCCAGACCACCACCAGCGAAAACATCAGCAAAAAGACCCGCGAGAGCACCTGCGCCCCCAGGTATTCCAGGGCCGTCAGGGGGGTGGCCTTGAGGCGCTTGAGGACCCCGTTTTTGCGGTAGCGCACCACCACGTAGCCGACCCCCCAGAGGGCGCTGAACATCATGTTCATCCCCAGGATCCCCGGAAAAAGCCAGTCGATGTAGCGAATTCGGGCCCCCTGAATGGCGTTCTTCCGCCCGGGGGCCGGGAGGCCGGCCGAGGCGCGCAGACTGTCGTTGAAAAGCCTCTCGATCATATAGCCTTTGGGAGAGGCGTCATTTACCCAGTAATCGCGGCTGGCCGGATCGTTTTTGACCAGAAAATCGATCTTGTGGCGGTTCAACTTGGTCAGCCCCTCTTCCAAGGAGGCGATCGGGACGAACTGCAGATAGCGGGTTTCGCCAAATGCCGCCGCAATCCGCAGATTTTCCCCCGCGGGGGATTGCGTTGCCAGCGGAAAGACCCCGACCTTGTACTCGGACAACTCCTTGCCGCCGAAAATCAGGCCGAAGCCGGCAATGATCAGGAAGGGGAACAGGAAATTCCAGCCGAATGCCGCCCGGTCCCGGAAGTATTCACGGTTTCGGGCCTTAAAAATGACCCACAGCCTTTGGAAGCTCATAGTCAGGCCCGCAGTTTGCGCCCGGTGAGGTTGAGAAAGACGTCTTCGAGGTTGGGTGAGCGGACCGTCAGACCGGTGATGTCCACCCCGCCGGCCATCAGCCGCCGCAAACAGCCATGGGTGTCGGTGGTCTGGATTTCAATATTGCCGTTGACCCGGTGAAAGTGGTCCGCCACTGCTTCCACCGGTCCGTTGAAACCGTCTTCGGGCAGGACGATGGTGATCCCCTCGCAGTGCTGCCGGATGAGGCCCAGCGGTGTCCCACGGGCGATGATGCGGCCGCGATCCATGATGGCGACCTGATCGCAGAGGGCCTGGGCCTCCTCCATGTAGTGGGTGGTGAGAATGATGGTTTTGCCCTGGGCCTTGATCTCGCCGATGATGTCCCACAGGTTTCGGCGCGCCTGGGGGTCCAACCCGGTCGACGGTTCATCCAGGAAAAGCAGTTCCGGGTCGTTGACCAGTGCCAGCGCCAGCAGCAGCCGCTGGCGCTGGCCGCCGGAGATCTTGTCGTTCATCTGGTCGCGGATCTCCCCCAGACCGCACTGGGCCACCAGCGCCGCCAGGTCCCGGCGCCGGCGGTAAAGGCCCTGCAGGGTTTGCAGGGTTTCAAAGACCGTCAGAAAGGCCAGCAGGCCGGTCTGCTGGAACTGGATGCCGATCTCCTCGCGGAAGGCCGCACCGCGGGGGGCGCCCTTGTAGCGGATCTCGCCGGCGCTGGGCACGATGATGCCTTCGATCATCTCGATGGTGGTGGTTTTGCCGGCGCCGTTGGGGCCCAGCAGCCCGAAGCAGGTACCGCCCTCGATGGCGAAGTCGACCCGGTCCACCGCCACCAGATCCCGGTAGCGCTTGACGAGTTCGCTGACCTCAAGGAGCATGATCACCCTTCCTTTTCAGGTCTCCCCGGCCCGGGGCGCCGGGCGTTCGCGCGGCTTGGGCCAAGGCGTAGACGCTGTCTAAAAGCGCGCTCTTGAAGGCCATGGGGGTCTCGGCCCGTTCGGCCGCCGCCGGCGCCGATTTCCCCGATATTGCCCTTGATCACCGCCAACTGCAGCCCGGCGCTGAGCTCTTTGACCGCCGCTGAGCGGGCCGCGGTGGCCCCGCAGCCCACGATGTCCAGCACCACCGGAATGCCCAGCGCATTGGCCTTTCGACCGGCGATCTGCATGCTCTCCAGAACCGCGCGGTCCAGGGTCCCGATATTGAGGACCAGCGCGCCGGCCAGCCGGACCATCTCGGCCACCTCCTCGGCCATGTGGGCCATGACCGGCAGCGCGCCCACCGATCGGGTTATCTGGGCGCAATCGGCGACGGTCACCCAGTTGGTGATGCGGTGTACCAGCGACGCCTGCCGCCGGATAGCGCAAAGGAGTGTTTGAACGGCCCCCCGGTCGATAACCGAGATGTCAGTCAAAGTGGTTGTATCCTCCCTGAAGCGGGACGCTCACCCCGCCAGCAATCACCAGCAGGCGGCCCGCGGCGGCGGGGACGATCTCACCGACGACGGTGAAGTTGAGCCCCGAGCGGCGCAGCCGTTCCAGGTTGCGGGGTGCGAGGGTGAAGAGCAATTCGTAATCTTCGCCGCCGCCGAGGGCAAATCCCAGCGGATCCCGGCCCAGGGCGGCTGCGGCAGCGGCCACACCCGGGTGAAGGGGAATTTGGTCGGCCGCGATCCGGGCGCCGACGCCGCTCCGATCGCAGATATGCCCCACCTCGGGGGCCAACCCGTCGCTGACGTCGATCATCGCGTTGACCAGCGGGGCCAGCAGGGGCGCGGCATCCAGGCGGCACTCGGGAACGAGGTGCTTGCGGCGCAGGTCGCGGCTGACCGGCAGATTGCGCTGCATCAGGGCCAGACCGGCGGCCGAGCCGCCCAGGGTGCCGGTCACCCCGATCAGGTCTCCCACCCGGGCGTGGCTGCGCAGGCACAAGCGGTCTACGGCCACCTTCCCCATGAGGGTGATGCCGACCGTGATGGCCTCGCCGCGTGTGGTGTCGCCGCCGACGACCGTCACCCGGTTCCGGCGGCAGGAACACCCCATGCCCCGGTAGAGGGCCTCGGCGGTTTCAACGGGGGTCTCCGGCGGCAGCGCCAGGCTGACCAGCATGGCGCCCGGCTCCCCGCCCATGGCGGCGATGTCGCTGACATTGGCTTCGACGGCCTTGAAGCCGACCGCCTCGGGCCCGCACCAGGTGAAGCTGAAATGCTGGTTTTCCACCAGCAGGTCCGCGGTGACCAGCTGGTAAAACGCCTCATCGGCGGTTTCCAGGACCGCGGCATCGTCACCGATACCGACGATCAGCCCGGGACACCGGCCGGGGACCAGCCGGCGAAGCCGGTCGATCAGGGCGAATTCACCGCCGATCTCCTTGATCTGCATGGCTCAGAAACCTTTCCAAACCCCGTGACGGCGAAAGCTTCCGGCGGGCGCCGGCCCCATCCACTTGGCGGATATTGTCCAGCGAAATCCCGCCGATGGCCACCACCGGAATTCTTACCGCCACCGTAATCGCCTGCAGGCCATGAAGGCCGATAAGCCGGGCGTCTTTTTTGGTGGAGGTCGCGAAAACGGCCCCGGCCCAGAGATAATCCGCCCCGGCGGCCTGGGCCGCCAGCGCCTGGCTCACCGTGTCCACCGATACCCCCACCAGCATGCCGGGCGGCACCCGCTGCAGAACATCGCGGTAATCGGCGTCCTCCTGACCGATGTGGACCCCGTCCGCCCCAACGGCCAGGGCGGCCGCCACCCGGTCGTTGACAATGAAGACCGCGCCGGGCTGTCGGCGCACCCGTTCGGCCATCTGCCCCGCAAGACGCAAAAAGGCCGCATCACCGAGGGTTTTCTCCCGCAGCTGAATAATCCTGGCGCCGGCAGCCAGCAGGGCGTCACACAGCGCCAGGGTGTCGGCGAAGCAGTAAAGTTCCTTGCCTTCGCCTGAGAAACGGGCCTTGCGAACGGTCATCCGGATCATCCTCTGTCCCACAAAAGCAAAAGCCGGTCGGCAAACCGGCTTCGTCAGGGGGATATTGGCGGGTCGTGTTTCCTTTCGCTGGAATGATCCAGATCAAGTTAAAAGGGTCTGATCTCAGCCCACCCGTCGGCGGGCACCCCCAACACGCAGCTGGATTCTGATTTAGCAACCCGGACGCGATTCGTCAACGGCTTTTACGCCAAGCCCTTGCGCCCGGCCGGGATTGCGTCTATCATGGTGTTTAAGGTTAGCCGCGGCCCCCGACCCGCAGATGGCCGCAGTTGCCGCCGCCGACCGCATGCCGGGTCGCGGCTCTAAACGCCCATCCCCACAAGGAGACGCTCGATGTGCGCTGCCCCGATGATCCCGTCGCCGGAGGCCTATTTCGGCAGGTTGCTTCCCGCCCGCGACCCCCTGCTGCAGCACCTGGAGCAGGAGGCCCAGCGCGAGAAGATTCCCATCGTGGGCCCGGTGGTGGGGGAACTGCTCTATCTGCTGGCCACCCTCGGCCAGGCCCGCCAGGTGCTGGAGCTCGGCACCGCCACGGGTTATTCGGCCCTTTTCCTGGCCCGAGCCTGCAAGCCCTTGGGCGGCCGCGTGCTGACGGTGGAAGGCGACCCGCACATGGCCGCCCGGGCCCAAGCCAATTTTCAGACCGCCGACCTGGCTGCCGCCATCGAACTGCGCCAGGGCGATGCCCTAGGCGTCATCCAGCGCTTGAGCGGCCCCTATGACCTGGTCTTCATGGATATCGACAAATCGGTCTACCAGTCGGCCCTGCCCGACTGCCGGCGCCTGCTGCGCCCCGGCGGCCTGCTGGTCGCCGACAACACCGCTTTCCGCGACGCCGACGGCTTCAACCGCGCCGTCGCCGCCGATCCCGGTTGGCGCGCGCTGCATCTGTATGCCTTCCTGCCGGGACATTCCCCGGAAAAAGACGCCCTGACGCTGGCCCTGCGGCTCTGAAGCCGGCCTGCCCAAAAGGCCCCGGGGCCCAAAACAGAACGGGTGGCCCACAGCGGGCCACCCATCAGGAGAGGGAGGATGAGAATGGTAAAGTCCTTGTCAACGGGCTTTACCAGACAGTTATGAATACCATCGGACAAAGAGGCCAAAAACCTTACGACGATTTTTTCGAAAAGTGCCCCCGCCGGACCCGCTCCGGCTGCCCGCGATGATTTTGAAAACCAAACGGCCTCCCACCCCAAACGCCCCGGGCGGCTGCCGAACCGCGCTGCAAGCGTCGGAAACCACAGCCTTCGACCCCTTTGCAGACCGCTGCGCACGCGATCTGCGCAACAGCCTTGCGAAGGCGCTGGCGAAAGCTCTGGCAAGCGGCCGGCCGGATGGCTATCGTCAACTGGCGCGGCGCTGGCGGGCCGGGGGCCTTTCCACCGGCTGCCTGCGCTACCTCGAGGAGCGGCTGGGGCGCTACGAGCAGGCCATGGCGGCCTGCCAGGCGCTCCCCGACCGATCCCCCCTGATGACCGCCCGGGTGCTCTGGAATTTGGGCCTCTTCTTCGAAGTCCACGAAGTCGTGGAGGAAATTTGGCACACGGCCATAGGCGGCCGCCGCGAAGCCCTCAAGGGGCTGGTCCAGGCCGCCGGGGTTTTTGTGCACCGCGAGGCCGGCCGGAACGCGCCTGCCGCACGCCTGGCGACCCGGGCATCCCAACGGCTGGCGCGCTGGGGCCGATACCTCCCCGAAATCGGCAACCTGGAAGAGCTGCTGACGGTCCTGGCGGCCTACCCCGCCTCCCCCTGCCGCCTGCAGCCGGCAGCTGCAGGCGGCGGCCGCGGGGCCGGCCCGAATGTTCAGCAAAAGTTTGATCGGGGTTGACTCGCGCAGGACTTCGGGTCATAAAGGGCACATTGTGCTGCGCGCGGGTATTCAATCATCGCCGGCGTCCGCGGCCGGCGGCCCGCCCAATGCGAGGTTGCAGCGACCGGTAGAAGCCGACCGGGTTTTTTTGCGAGCCATCGGCGGGCGAAAAGGGAGTACCGGCGTGAACGCAGCCGGCCGGGGGCGTTTCAGGGGGCCGGTTAGATTGGGGCCAACGGGCCGCAGTGCCGGCGCAGCCCAGGGAAGAAAGCGAAATGGCTGATTTAGGGGGCAAAACGATTGTCATCACGGGCGCCAGCCGCGGCATCGGCCGGGCCATGGCGCTCAGATTCGCCCGGGACGGGGCCAATGTCGTGGTTGCCGCCAAATCGGTCAAGCCCCACCCCAAACTGGCCGGAACCCTGGCGGAAACCGCTGCGGCGGTGGAGCAGGCGGGGGGCCACGCCCTGGCGGTCAAGACCGATGTGCGCGACGAGGATCAGGTCGAGGCGATGGTGGCGGCGGCCGTTGCGACTTTCGGTGGGATCGACGCCCTGGTCAACAATGCCGGGGCCATCAGCCTGACGACGGTGGCGAACACTCCGCCCAAACGCTACGACCTGATGCAGCAGATCAACGCGCGCGCCGTATTCATCTGCTCCCGGGCCGTTCTGCCGCACCTGAAGCAATCCGAGAATCCGCACATCCTCAGCCTCTGCCCGCCGATCAGCCTGGCGCCGCGCTGGCTGAGGGATCACGCCCCCTACACGCTTTCCAAGTACGGCATGACATTACTCAGCATGGGCATGGCGGAGGAATTCAGAGCCTTCGGGATCGCCGTCAACTGTCTGTGGCCGCGAACGATCATCGCCACCGCCGCCATCGAATTTGCCGTGGGGGACCGCAACACCCTGAGGTACTGCCGCAAGCCCGCCATCATGGCCGATGCGGCCCACGCCGTTCTTACCTCCCGCGCCCGGGAGCTGACCGGTCGGTGCCTGATCGATGAAGCTTTATTGCGGGATCGCGGGGTAGCGGATTTCAGCGTTTACGCTAACGATCCCCACATGGCGGGTCAGCCGCAACTCGACCTGTTCATTGCCGATTGACGTTCGTGCGGGTCATCGTCCGCATCGCCGGCCCGCGGGCGCCCTCCCGCCACCACCGAAGCGGGACCCCGGGCCGCCCGACCCGCAACCAAATTGATAGACCGGTAAAAATTCAAAAACCAGACGGTTTAGCAAAAAGGTCAAGTTCAAGGCGCGCAAATCTCGAGGAGTGAGGCGTACTGATGTACGCCGCAGCGACTTCGAGATGCAGCGCAACGCAGAAATTGAACTTTTTGCGGAACCGTCAAAATTGAAACCGAGACCGATCTCATTCCGATCCCTTCCCGCCGCCTGCGCCCCGCGGCGAAGGAAGGGCCAGCGGAGCTTGAAACCCATTGGAGTTATGAATTATGACAGCGGAAGCTGATTCCCATGACGAAAAACCCCGTGCCCCAAAACCCGATTTTCTGACCCCCACCCGCTTTGACCAACTCGACATCCCGCCCCCGCTTCAGGCCGGTCTGGAAAGCGCCGGCTACACCCGCTGCACCCCCATCCAGGCCCAGGTCCTGCCGGTCTCCTTGGCCGGCCGCGACGTGGCCGGCCAGGCGCAGACCGGAACCGGCAAAACCGCCGCTTTTCTCGTGACGGTGATGACCCGGATGATGACCTTTGAACGCAAACACCCCGACCTGCCGGCCGCCCTGGTCGTGGCCCCGACCCGTGAACTGGCCCTTCAGATCCACGAGGACGCCGAGATGCTGAATCGGGAGACCCACTACCGGATCCTCTCGGTGGTGGGGGGCATGGAATATCGCGAGCAGGCCGAGGCCCTGAAGAAAGGGGTGGACATCGTCATCTGCACTCCAGGCCGGATCATCGACTACCTCAAGCAGGGGGTGTTTCAACCCAAGGACATCCGGATCGTGGTCATCGACGAGGCCGACCGGCTCTTTGACCTCGGCTTCACCCAGGACATGCGCTACATTTTGCGCAAGCTGCCCCACTACGAGAAACGCCAGTCGATGCTCTTTTCCGCCACCCTCTCCTACCGGGTGATGGAGCTGACCTACGAGTACATGAACCAGCCGGAATTTATCGCCATCACTCCCGATATGAAGACCGTCGAGGGAATCCAGCAGTCCCTTTTCCACGTCGGCAAGGAGAGCAAGCTCTCGCTTTTGTTGGGGCTCCTGGCGCGTGAAGCCTGGGAACGGGTGCTGATCTTCGTCAACACCAAGTCGGGGGTCGAATGGCTGGCCTGGAAGCTTCAGGGCAACGGGCTGCCGGCCGAGGGCATCACCGGCGACATCCACCAGCGCAAGCGCCTGCGCCTGATGGAGGAGTTCCGGGACGGCCGCATCAAGATCCTGGTGGCCACCGATGTGGCCTCGCGCGGGATCCACGTGGAGGACATCACCCACGTCATCAACTACGACCTGCCCCAGGACCCCGAAAATTACGTCCACCGCATCGGCCGCACCGCCCGCGCCGGCAAGACCGGGGTCGCCCTCTCCCTGGCCTGCGAGGATTATGTCCTGCACCTGGAGCCCATCGAACAGATGCTGGGCAACGCGATCCCGGTGGTGTGGCCCGAGGACGACTGGTTTGTCAAAGATCAGGCCGGTCCCCGGCCGGCCCGCAAACGGCCGCGGGAAAAGCGCGACGGGCGGGGCCGACCGGCCGCCAGGGGGCCGCGGCGCGCCGCCCCGCGAAAAATAAAAAACGGCGGCCCGGCGGTTGAAGCCGAAGCCGCCAAAGGCGATCCGGCCGAGGGCCGTACGCCTGCCGCCGCGAGATCCAACGGCAGGCCGATGCGCAAAGGGCGGCGTGAAATGGAGGCCACAGGGGTTTTCAAATTCGGTCTGACCATCGCCAAGACCGACGCCCCCGCCGCGGCCGAAACCCCGTCCGAAGAGGCTGCGACCGAGCCCAAAGGCGCCAAGCCGGCCAAAAAACACCGCCCGCGGCGGCGGCGTCGCAAAAAGAGCCCAGCGGCGGCTACTCCCGCGCCAGAGCCGCAAGCAGAAGCGGAATAAACTTCGTGTTGGCCCGGGGAAAGGGGTACGCGTCGATCTCGTTCGGCCTTACCCAGCGATAGTCCGCCGGGCCGTTGAGGCGCACCTCGCCGGCCACGAAGCGGCAGGTGAAAACGTCCATGCGGATCCGAAAATGGGTGTAGGCGTGCCGCACCCGGGTCAAAAGGCCCAGGACCTGCACCTGGAGGTTGACCTCCTCGGCGATCTCCCGGACGCACGCCTCGGCGGCAGGCTCCCCGGGCTTGACCTTGCCGCCGGGAAACTCCCACAGCCCCCCCAGCAAGCCCTCGGATTTGCGGCGGGTGATCAGCAGGCGGTCCTCGCGGCGCACCACCCCCACGGCGATGTGGTAAAGCGGCACGGCGCGTGGCTGCCGGCGCTTGGGATATTCGGCCACCCGCCCGCTCTGAAATGCGGTGCAGGCCGTTGCCAGCGGGCAGCCGCCGCAGTCCGGCTGACGGGGGGTACAGACCAGAGCGCCGAGTTCCATGACGGCCTGATTGAATTCCCCGGGCCGACGGGTGTCCAGCAGTTCCTGGGCCAGGGCCCGGAAGCGGCGCAGGGCAGCGGGCTGGTCCACCGGCAGGTCCAGAGCCTGCAAACGCGCCAGCACCCGCTTGACGTTGCCGTCCAGCACCGCATAGGGCTGCTGAAAGGCGATGCTCAGGACCGCCGCGGCGATATAGTCGCCGACCCCCGGCAATTTCCGAAATTCCGCAAAACTCTCGGGGATCCTGCCCCTGTAAACCCGGTCTACTTCCCCGGCTGCGCGGTGCAGGTTTCGGGCGCGGGCGTAATATCCCAGACCCTCCCACAGCTTCAGCACCTCCTGCTGCTGCGCCCGGGCCAGCTGGTAAACGTCCGGGAAGGCCGCCACGAAACGCTGGTAATAGGGGATCACGGTCGCCACCTGGGTTTGCTGTAGCATGACCTCGGAAACCCAGATGCGGTAGGGGTCGGCGCTTTCGCGCCACGGCAGCCGGCGCCGATTGGTCTCGTACCATGCCAAGAGGGCGTTTCGCAACGCTTGCATGCGCCTGTCTTTCCTCCGTGCCGACCCCGCTGGTTGTCGGGGTTCAGGAGCCGTAGTAAAGCCGATAGTAGCGCCGGGCGGCGCGCTCGGGGTCGCCCAGGCGACGGTGCAACAGGTAGCCCACGCACAGCCGCAGCACCAGCCACACCTGGGGGCCAAAGGGTCCCCGCGCCCATCGCCGACTGGAGGCCGTCAGCCCGTCAGCCAGAAACGCCAGCCGCCCGGCCGCCTTGAGGCGCAGCGCCAGCTCCACGTCCTCCATCAGCATCTGTTCCGGGAAACCGCCGATGGCCGGCAGGACCGAGCGCACGAAAAACTGCGCCTGATCGCCGAAGGCGATCCCGCTCAGCCGGGTGCGCCAGTTGTTGAGCAACACCAGCAGACGGGTCGCGGGGCGGCTGCGGTCGAAGGCCATCGCCATCGCCCCGCCGACCAGGCTGCGATCGCGGTTGAGGGCCTCCAGCACGCGGCCGGCTGCGCCCGGTTTCAGCCGGCAGTCGGCGTGCAGCACCAGCACCACCTCCCCATGGGCGCAGGCGACCCCCGCGGCGATCTGCGGCCCGCGCCCCCGGGGTGCGGTAACGACGCGGGCCCCGGCCCGGCGCGCCAGGGCCACGCTGTCGTCGCCGGAGCCCCCGTCGGCCACGATGACTTCGCAGACCCCGGGGATACCCACCAAGGCCTCCAGAGAGGACGCCAGACGGCGGCCCTCGTTCAGGGTCGGGATCACCACCGAGATGGTTGTGAGCGGCTCCCGACAGGGCCTGCGCCTTTTCCGGGGGCTGATGTGCGGCCAGATCAGAATTAGGACGAAAGGCCCGTACTGCAGCCATTTGAGCCGGTGCATCTCCTGAAAGACGCCGGTGGCGTATTCCACCGCCAGGACCGGGAAGGTGGCCGCCGCGGCAGCCTGCAGCCACAGCCAGGCCGGGGCGGCGACCAGCGCCGCGAAGGGGGCCACAAGGTTCAGGTACCAGGGGTGCACGGTGGGCATGCAGAGCAGCAGCCAGCCGAAGGCATACAAGAGGCTGCGGTCGCGGTCCGGGACGCTCAGAAAGATCAGCAGCAGTCCCGCGGCCAGCAGACCGGCGGCGGCCAGCAGGCTGCCGACGGGGCCCAGCAAGGGCCTGAGGAGGGCCGGCAGAAAATCGTTGTAGTGCATGCCGGCGCCGAAAACCGTGAGGGAGCCGAAAAGACCGCCGCCCGCAGCTGCGAAGGGGATGAAGGCGAGCCCCGGGACCAGGGCCCAGAGGCTTTGGCGGCGGTTGCGGCGGGTGAGCACAAAGGGCAGCGCCACGGCCGCCAGGTATTTGACCATGACCGCGCAGCCCAGGCAGAAAAACCCGCTGCGGCCCCTGCCGGCGGCCGCCAGCGCCACACCCAGGACCAGCGGCAGGATCATCAGGCTGTCCAGGTGGCCCTCGCCGGCGATAAAGACCAGCAGCAGCGGGTTGGCCGCGTACCACAGCAGCCGGGCCGCCGGCAGCTCCGCGCGCCGCAGCAGGGCCGCCAACGGAAACAAAACCGCGGCATCGGCCAGGGCCGCCACCAGCTTGAAAAAGAACGGATCAGGCCGCAGCGCCGCCAAGGCCCGGAAGATCAGCTGGGCCAGGGGCGGATAGCAGGCGGCGAGATCCTTGTGGTTGATGCCCTCGAAAACCGCCTGCAGGCTGCCCGAGGCCAGCGGCTGCAGCAGCGGGTCCTGGGGCGCCAGAGCGTAGGGGTTGAACCCACGCAGCTGGAGAACCCCCTCCCACACGTAGCGGTTGAGATCCAGGCTGGGGGGAAAGATCAGAAAAAGGGCCCGCAGGCCGACCCCCAACCCCAAAACGGTCCAGAGGGCCTGCCGCCCCGAAAACCCCGACGGAAACGTGCGCACCATTGCCCACAGCAGCCCGAAGGCCAGCAGGTAAAGGACCCCGAAGGCCGGCCCCCACCTGCCGACGGGCCCGGCGAAGGCCATCAGGCCGGCCACCAGAGAAAACGACAGCGTGCTGAGAACAAAGGGCATCGGTTATGGTTCGGGCGGCTGTGGCCTCAGGCGAGGCGCCGGTGCTGCCACCAGGACAGCAGCCCCACGCTGGAGAAGCCCGTGG
>JAJDNY010000088.1 GCA_022340425.1 Desulfobacteraceae bacterium
CGCGATTATGATTCCGGCTGTGCAGGCTGGCGCGAATCGGGCAATGTCGCAACGGCCGGTTTGAGGAAGAAGACATAAACCGCCAGATAGAAGGCTGCAGCCAGAAAACCCAGGTCGCGGGCCACGGTCCAGAGGTCGGCCGGCCCTGCGGCGGCCTCGATTGAAAAACAGCCGCAGCCGACGTCGAGCCCGCGGATTTGGTTGAAGACCAGGGCGACGAAAAATAGCGTCAGCAGGCCGCTGCTGATCACCGTCGCGCCCGGCAGCCAAAACCCGCCGATCAGGCACAGACCCAAAAGCAGTTCCAACCAGGGCAGTGCCAGGGCGGTCAGATTGACCAACCCGTCGGGCAGGATCTGGTAGTTGTAGATGGCCTCGGCAAAGGCCTGGGGGTGCAGGATCTTGTCGTAGCTGGCGTAGAGGAAGACAGCCCCCATCAGCAGGCGGAGGGCATGGAATACCAGTGGCTGAACCCGGCGGTGGGCGGCCGCGGACGATATCCGCGGGGTGCACACGCCGCTGCCGGTGCAGGATATTTCACACAACAGGGTCCCCTGCCCGCAATCGGCGGTTTCAAACTGCAGCACCGGGTGATCGATGCCGAAGCGCTGCAGCAGTTCATGCCGGATGCACCCGGCCAGCCGCTCCGTGCCGCTGAGCGTTTGATCGGGCACCACCACGTGGCAGGAAAAAGCGATGCTGCGCGAGGACACGCGCCAGGCATGCAGGTAGTGCACCCCGGAGACCCCGGGATAATTGGCCAAAAAGGCCCCGACCTTCTCCAGATCAATGTCGTCAGGGGTGGCGTTCATCAGCACCGTCGTGGATTCCCGGAGCAGCGCCCACCCGTTTTTGAGGATAAAAACGACGATAAAGACCGACAGCAGCGGATCCAGCCAGTACCACGGGAAAAAAAGCAGCAGCAGGCCGTTGACCAGGACCGCCACCGATGTCAAAAGATCCCCCACCATGTGCAGAAAGGCCCCGCGCACATTCAGGCTGTGGGCCGCGTCGCGGTGCAGCAGCCAGGCCGACAAACCGTTGCCGACCACGCCCACACCGGCCAGGATGATGACCAGCGTGCCGTCCACCGCCTGGGGGTTGAGAAAGCGGCCGACGGCATGGAACAGAATCACCCCCGAGGCGGCGGCCAGCAGCAGCGCGTTGATCAGGGCGGCGATGATTTCCGCCCGCCGGTAGCCGAAGGTGTTGAAGACCGTGGCGCCCCTGCGGCCGATGCGAAAGGCGACGTAGGAGATCAACAGCGCGGTGAAATCGCTGAAATTGTGGACGGCATCCGAGATCAGGGCCACCGAGTTGGCCAGCAAACCGCCGATGATCTGGGCTGTGGGAATGATCAGGTTCAGTGCCAGGGTCGCCAGCAGCCGCGGGCCGGTGGTATCCTGCAGCGCCGGGCCGTGATGGTGCCCGCTGCGGCCGTGGCCATCGGATTCCGCCAGCCCTTCAGCAAATGCGGACCTGTCGTGCTCGTGGTGGTGTTCGTCCAGGCATGCCGGCCCGTTCATGAGATCAGTCCCCCATCTGAAGCGGCAGCCCGGCCTGCTGCCACACGCTCCAGCCGTCGACCAGTACGCGCACGTTTTCAAAGCCCATCTCTTTGAGGAAAAGGGCCAGCTCGTGGCTCAGGTCACAGCTTTCTCCGTCGCAGTATGTGATGATCATGGCCGCACCCTCCAGCCGTTCGGCGGCTTCCACGTAATAGCGGTCCACCTCATGCCAGGGAAGACTCAGGGCACCGCGGATGTGACCGTCGGCATACTGGCTCTGTGGCCGCGCATCCACGAAGAGCGCCGCATCCTGCTGAAACAGGCGCTGGGCCTCTTCCACGCCGATGACCAGGCTGTCGCCGGCAGCATCGGAAAAGCGGGCGTTCGCCGACCAGGCCCCGACAAGCGCGATGCCATCGGAGCGCCACTGGTTGGTGCCCAGGGCAATGAGAAAAGCCAGGGCCACCAGTGCCGGCGCCTGCCAGCGGGCCTGTTTCAAGGGGCCCCGGGGCCAGGCAATCCCCGGGAGGCCCCCCCGGCCATCATTTGAATTTTTTGCTGCCATTTTCAACCCGCAATTTCACGTCCCGTGGTTGGCCGGTTCCGCCCCGGGTCCGGTGATCACGCCCGGCCATCGATAAAGGGCTTAATAATGAAATAAATCCAGAACAAACCGACGGCAACTCCGGCCAGCTTGCGGAACCAGAGGCCGCCCTTCTGGAAGTTGCCGCTTGCCGGAAGCCGCTGCACCAGTCCCACCAGAGCGATGGTAAGGCTTTGGGCCACCTCTTTGTCGGCCATGCCGCAGCACCTGGTCCACCGCATCGGCCAGGGCCGCCTTCCAACCGACCAGCCCGACCATCTGCCCGCCGACCCGGATCCGGGTGATATCGTCCATGGATTACCTCCTATGCGAAAAAAGCGCCGTAAGCCATCCCGGCGATGGTGGACATGATCACGATGATGCCGCAAAAGGTGGCCGTCTTCTTGACACCCATGACGCTGCCGATCACCAGCATGTTGGGCAGCGAGAGCGCCGGGCCGGCCAGGAGCAGGGCCAGTGCCGGGCCCTGGCCCATGCCGGCCCCCAACAGCCCCTGCAAGATGGGCACCTCGGTCAGGGTCGCAAAGTACATCAGGGCCCCGGCCAGGGCGGCGATCAGGTTGGCCCAGAGGGAGTTGCCGCCCAGCAGGTTCTGGATCCACGCTTCGGGAATCAGGGCCGGATGCCCGGGGCGGCCCAGCATGAAGCCGGCCACCAGGACACCCCCGGCCAACAGCGGAAAAATCTGCTTCATAAAGCCCCAGGTGGCCTCCACCCAGCTTTGGCATTCATCGCGGGTGAACCAGGCTTTGAGCATCACCCCCAGGATGATCAGCAGGGCAATGGTAATATACCATTTGGCGGCGAAGATCGCCGGCCATAGCCCCGTCGCGCCGGCAGCGGGTTTTGCGAAGGCGGCAAACACCAGGATCAGGACCATGGTCAGCAGGTAGAGGCCGTCCTGCAGCAGGGTGCGCTCTTTGGCCCCCGCCTCGGGCACGTAGATCTGTCCAGCCGTTCGCGCGGCGTCGTCCTTGCGGAAGATCAGCGCCATCAAAAGCCCCGTGACCACGGCAAAAATCACCGCGCCCACGGCCCGGGCCAGGCCCAGCTGCCAGCCCAGGATCTTGGCCGTCAGGGTGATGGCCAGCACGTTGATCGCCGGCCCGGAGTAGAGAAAGGCCGTGGCCGGGCCGATGCCCGCACCGCGAGTGTAGATGCCGGCAAACAGCGGCAGCACCGTGCAGGAGCAGACCGCCAGGATGGTGCCTGAAACCGAGGCCACCGAGTAGGAGAGGAGCTTGCCGGCCTGGGCGCCGAAGTATTTGAGCACCGAGGCCTGGGAGACGAAGACGGCGATCGCCCCGGCGATGAAAAATGCCGGAATCAGGCAGGTCAAAACATGCTCGCGGGCGTACTCCTGGAGCATCATGAAGGCCTCCAGCCCCGATTGGCGGATCACCGGGTGGTTCCAGGGGACGTAGTAGGCGGCCACGAAGACCCCTACGATCAACAGCAGTTTGGTGCGCTCTGTCATTGCCGATGCTCCTGTGCGGCGACCGGGGCTTGGGGCCGCGGGATCGCCGGTCGATTCAAATTTCGTTATTCAGCAATATTTCACAGGCCCAGAACACCCGGCCCCAAACACCCTCCAAGCTGAACCCCGGCAGGCAAACTGGCGACGTCCCAAAACGGCCTTGAACGAACCGTTTATATCGTCGTTTTGGAATATATTGGTTTCGCCCCGGGGTGTCAAGAAAAAATATCAAGCGGTATACGGCTGATTGCCGGGGGAACAACGGGCGGATTTACCAGAGCGGGCTGGGCTGGGAAATTTTAGGATGGGGTCGAAAGCAGTAATTTCGGAAATCCGGTCAATCTGCCCCGGGGCCTAAACCGGGCGCCCCGCACGGGTTGGGGCGCGGTCTTGGGGATGGGGGCGTCAGCCGCCCAGGTAGGCCGCCCGCACCCGGGCGTCGTTGATCAGGCGGGCACCCTCGCCCGCCAGCACGATCGTGCCCACCTCCAGCACGTAGGCGTAGTCGGCGATGCCCAGCGCGGTGAAGGCGTTTTGTTCCACCAAGAGCACGGTGCAGCCCTGGGCATTGATGGCCCGGATGATCTCGAAAACCTCCGCCACCAGTTTGGGCGCCAGCCCCAGGGAGGGCTCATCCAGCATCAGCACCTTGGGCCGGCTCATCAGCGCCCGGGCGACGGCCAGCATCTGCTGCTCGCCGCCGGAAAGGGTCCCGCCCTTCTGTTGGGAGCGCTCATGCAGGCGCGGGAAAAGGCCGTAGACCTTGTCGACGTCGGCGGCGATGCCGTCCTTGTCGCTGCGGCTGTAGGCCCCCAGCTGGAGGTTTTCGTAAACGGTGAGGTGCGGCAGGATCCTGCGGCCTTCCGGGGCGAGGGCGATCCCCTGGCGGACCACGTTCTCCGGCGCCCAGCCGGTGATCTCGGCCTGATCGTAGAGGATCCGGCCGCTCCTGGGCTTGGTCAGGCCGGAAATGGCGCGCAGGACGGTGCTCTTGCCGGCGCCGTTGGCGCCGATCAGGGTCACGATCTGACCCCTGGGGATGCGGATCGAGATGCCCTTGATGGCGTGAATCGCCCCGTAGTAGACGTGCAGGTTCTCCAGGCTAAGCATGCGCAGCGGACTCCTTGCCCAGGTAGGCCTCGATGACGCCGGGGTCGCGGCGGATCTCCTCCGGGCTGCCGACGGCGATGGTCTCGCCGTAATCCAACACCCAGATCCGCTCGCAGATCCCCATGACGACCTTCATGTCGTGTTCGATCAGGAGGATCGTCAGGCTGAACTGCTCCCGGATGCTGCGGATAAACGCCATCAGGTGCTCGGTCTCCTGGGGGTTCATGCCAGCGGCGGGCTCGTCGAGCAGCAGAAAGGCCGGATCGGTGGCCAGTGCGCGCGCGATCTCAAGGCGCCGCTGGGCGCCGTAGGGCAGGCTGGTGGCTTTTTCCTCGCCGTGGTCGGCCAGCCCGACGATCTCCAGCAGGCGGCGCGCCTTTTCCCGCAATGCCTTTTCCTCCCGCCGAAAGCCGGGCAGACCCAGCAGCGCGTGCCACCAGGTGGTCTGCTGGCGCAGGTGGGCGCCGATCATGACGTTTTGCAGGGCGGTTTCGTTGGCAAACAGGCGGATATTCTGAAAGGTGCGGGCGATCCCGGCCCGGCAAACCTCGTGGGGTGCGGCCCCGCTGATCTCCCGGCCCTGGAAGATCACCGCCCCTTGGGAGGGCTTGTAAAACCCCGTGATCATGTTGAAGCAGGTGGTCTTACCGGCGCCGTTGGGCCCGATCAGGCCCACCAGGCCACCCCGTGGCACCGCGATGTTGAAGTCCTTGACGGCGGTCAGGCCGCCGAAGCGCATGGTCAGGTCACGGGTTTGCAGGACGATCGCGTCGTTCATCGGGAGCGCCCTCCCCGGCCGCAATAGCGGAAAAATCCCTCCCATGAGAATTCCCGCATCCCCATGATGCCCTCCCGGCGGAAAAGGATGATCACCAGCAGGACCAGGGAGAAGACCACCATGCGCATGCCCGGAATGCCGGGGATCTCGAAGCCGCCGAAGCTGATGGGGTTTTCCACGAAGCGCAGCCATTCCAGCAGCACCGTGATGACAATGCCCGCCAGAACGGTGCCGGTCAGGGACCCCAGCCCGCCGGTGACAACGATCATCAGGACGTTGAAAGTCAGGACGAAGAGAAACATCTTGGGGTCGATGGTGGTCAGCAGGTTGCCCAGCAGCGCGCCACCCACACCGGCAAAGAAGGCCCCCAGGGTGAAGGAGATCATCTTGTACTTGAAAACATCGATCCCCATCGACTTGGCCGCCACCTCGTCGTCGCGGATGGCCATCAGGGCATTGCCGAAATTGCTGCGCACCAGCTTCACGATGCAGTAGACCGTCAGCAGGCACCAGGCGTAGTTCCACCACAGGTTGGCGTAAGCCGGGATCCCCTTGAGGCCTAAAGCGCCGTTGGTCACCCGCGGCAGGTTGTTGGCCAGGACCCGGATGATTTCGGCAAAGCCCAGGGTGGCGATCCCCAGATAGTCCCCCCCCAGCCGCAGGACCGGAAACCCGATCAAAACCCCGAAGGCCGCCGCCGCCAGCCCGCCCAGCAGCACGGCCAGGAAAAACGGGGCCTGGGTCACCGAAAAGGGCCAAATCGGCGGCTCCAGAATGAAGAGCATCTCCTTCTGGGCCGGCGAGAGCACCAGCATGGCGCAGACGTAAGCCCCGATGGCCATGAAGCCGGCGTGCCCCAATGAAAACAGCCCCGTGAAGCCGTAGATCAGGTTGAGGCTCAGGGCCAGGATGATGTTCACCGCGATCAGGTTGATGATCTGGACCTTGTAGCCGTCCAGAAAGCGGCCGGCGCCCCACAGAAAGAGCGCCAGGCAGCCCACGGCCGCCAGGTTCAGCAGGGTGGCGTTGGCTTTGTTCATTAGACCTTGTCCTCCAGCCTTTCGCCAAACAGGCCGGTGGGCCTGAAGAGCAGGATCACGATCAGCAAAACGAAGGCGAAGGCGTCGCGGAAGCCCGCCAGCTCGGGCATGAAGGCCACCAGCATGATCTCCACGAACCCCAGCAGCACCCCGCCGACCACCGCCCCGCCGATGGAGCCGATGCCCCCCAGAACCGCGGCGATGAAAGCCTTGAAACCGGGGATGACCCCCATGATGGGCTGCAGCTGGGGATAGCGCAGGGCCCACATGATGCCCGAGGCCGCCGCCAGGGCCGACCCAAGGCCGAAGGTCAACGAAATCACGCGGTTGACCGGAACCCCCATCAGGCGGCTGGTCTCGATGTCCTTGGATATCGCGCGCATCCCCAGCCCGGGCTTGGTCTTGTAGACGATGAAAATCAACCCCAGCATCAGGATCAGGGAGAGGAGGGGCACGAAGAGGGTCAACGGCAGCACCCGCACCGAGCCGACAATCATGACCTTGGCCAGCCAGTCGGGGCGGTGGACCTGGCGCGGAATGGCGGAAAAGACGACGATCGCCAGATTCTGCAGGAAGAACGAGACCCCGATGGAGCTGATCAGGGCCGAAATGCGGGGCGCCTCCCGCAGCGGACGGTAGGCCACGCGGTCCACCAGCACCCCGCTGAAGGCGGTGAGCAGGATGGCGCCGAGAACCGCCACGGCCCACGGCAGGTGCAGCAGCACGACCCCCCAGAAGACGAAATAGGCGCCCAGCATGAAAATTTCGCCATGGGCGAAGTTGATCAGGCGCAAAATGCCGTAGACCATGGTGTAGCCGATGGCGATCAGCGAATACAGGCTGCCCAGGGTCAGGGCATTCAGGAAATGCTGAACGAACATTGAAAAGGTCATGACGCCTTCACTCTGTGGGCGGACGCGCGGAAATACGGCAGGCGGCGGCCAGCAGCCGCCTGCCGCCGAGGCAGACAGTTGACGGGGAGGCCCCGGGCAAGCCCCCCCGTCGCGTGTCCCAGGTGACGCGCCGCCTCCGGCTTAGGGCCTCGGCAAAAAATAACTCCACATCTTACTGGTCTTTTGGCCCGTCCTCGGCGTTACAGCCGCCGGCACATATCTCGATATGCGCCGACGGATGTGCCTTGATGACGAACCAAAATCCTTCGCCATATTGTGGCATTATTTCTTACCGCGACCCTTACAACTGCGGCGCGATGGTGTCGATGTACTGCTTTTTGCCGTCCTTGATCATGACGATCCCCACCGGTTTTTCGGCATCGTGGGTGGCGTTGATGGTGGTGGAGCCGGTGACGCCCTCGAAGCCCTTGGTCTCGGCCAGGGCCTGGGTGATGGCCTTGGGCTCGGCCGAGCCGGCGCGCTGGATGGCGTCTAAGACCATGGCGTAGGTGTCATAGCCCAGGGCCGCATTGACGTTGGGGTCGGCGTCGGGATGCGCCTTGCGCCAGTTTTCGGTGAATTTCCGGGCCACCGGGCTCATGTCCTGCATGGAGGGATCGTAGGGGAAGGTGGTGTGGATGAAGCCCTCCACGGCATCGCCGCCGATCTTGACGATGTCGGGGTGGTCCATGGCATCGCCGCCCATGATCTGGAACCCGGCCCCCAGCTCCTGGGCCTGCTTCATGATGATCGCGCCTTCGGAAAAATAGGCCGGGATGAAGAGGATGTCAGGCTCCTTGCTGATCATCTCGGTCAGTTGGGCCGTGAAATCCTGGTCGCCGGAGTTGTATTTGAGCTTGGCGACGACCTCACCGCCCAGCTTCACGAAGGAGCGCTCGAAAAAGCCGGCAAGACCCACGGCGTAGTCGCTGGCCACGTCGATCAAGAGTGCCGCCCGGCGTTTGCCCAGGTTCTGGTAGGCGTAGGTGGCGGCACCGGCGCCCTGCAGGGGATCGATGAAACAGACCCGGAAAACATACTGCTTGCCCTGGGTCACCAGCGGGTTGGTGCACGAGGTGCCCACCATGGGGACCCCGGCCAGTTCGGCCACCTCGCCGCCGGCCATGGCCAGCGAAGACCCGTAGGTGCCCAGCACGGCCACGACCTTCTCCTTTTCTATCAAGCGCTTGACGGCGTTGGAGGCTTCCACCTTGTCGGATTTGTTGTCCACCACGAAGAGTTCCACTTTTTTGCCCAGCACCTCGGGCATCTCCGCGTGGGCCAGCTTGATGCCGTCCAGTTCCAGCTGCCCGCCGAAGGCGTTCTGACCGGTCAGCGGCAGGTAGACCCCGATGGGAATCACATCCTGCGCCCCGACCGGGGTCCCGACCAGCATCAACACCACCACAACGCCAGACAACAGCACAAACCATTTTTTCATGCCTTCCTCCTTTTCGGGTTGTTTGATGGGGGCGACGGGCCAGCGCCCGTCGACCTCCCGGACAACCGCCGGGCACCGTTTCAGGTGCGGCGGTGGATGGGTCGCCCTGAAAGCGGATGCGGGCCCGGCCGCAAAAAAAACCCCGCCCGCAGCGGGTGGGGTTTGCCGGGTCGAACGGCCCGAATCGCAATACCTTTCTGCTCTTGGCTGAAGCGACGCGCGCCACCCATCCGGCACTGTTTTCTTCTCTGGACTGGCAGGTAAAAAACTTCGACTATCCGCCCGGAGTGGTGCACCAGCCGGTACTTTCGGCGAGCAGAATATGCAAAAGGGAAACGGAAATCAACCCCTAATCGCCTCAGCCGGAGGCGGCGGGTCGATCGCCGCGGATCCCGCCGGGGCTCAGGCTTTCCGGCCCACCGGGCAGGACAACTCGCAGCGGCGGCAGTAGCGGATCAACTTGACTGGATTATCGAACCCCGCAACCGTCTCCGCGACGGCCGCGGCGACATCCATTTCCATCTGGCGGTTGCAGGCGGCGCGCCCATAAACGCCGGTGCGCGCCGGCAGCCGCAGGCGGTCGCGGGCGGAGGCCCTTGCCGGCGGGTGGCCGAAGGCGTCCTGGGGGCAGGCGCGGCGGCAGCGGTCATCGCAGCCGCGGCAGGGGTCAAACCGGATCGGGCCGCTCGAGGGCAGACGCCGGTCAAGGGTCAGGGCGCGCAGCCTGAGCCGCGGGCCGTACTCGGGCGTCACCAGCAGGTTGTTGCGGCCGATGCAGCCCATCCCAGCCAGCACGGCGGCATCCTTCAGGTAGGTGCCGCCTTTTTCGAGGTGATAGGGCAGGTGAACCGCGCGGATCTCAACGCTTGCGGCCAACCAGTCGCACAGACGGCCGACGATTCCCGTCAGGATGCGGTTTGCCGGCGGATCGCGCCGGCCGAACCACCAGTCCAGCTCGGGCTTTTCGGCGGGATGGGCCAGGGCGACCACCAGCACGCTGCGGGCGCCTTGGTACCAGAGCGGGGCCCCGGGGGTCGGGTTCCAATCGTTGCTTACACCGCCGCCCCCGGCCCCTGCGCCGACAGCGCCAAAGCGCCCGTTGAAAAATCCGCCGCCACAGGGTATGAAGGGGGGACAGCGGGAATATCCGCGGCCCATTTCCGGAAATTCAGCACCATGCCCGTAAAGATTTTCAGAGTTTTCGCCAACCTGGTCATCCTGACGGGCGTTTTGTTGCTCGCCAAGGTGATGTGCCATGCGGCCAGCGGCGTGCTGGTGGGCCGCGTCCTGACCGGGCCCCATGGTCACGGGTGGCTGCCCCAGGCTTTGGCCCTGGGCCTGAGCCTGGGGGTGCCGCTGCACGTCATGTCCGTCGGGTTGGTGCTGCAGCGCAAATGGCTGCCGCCTTTATGGGCCCGCACCGCCCAGGTGGCGGTCGTGGTCTCCGGCTGCTGGCTGGGGGCGGCGCTGGGAATCAAGACCCTGGTGCTGCCCTGACCCCCGCGGAGCCGCCGCGGCGGCCTCCGCAGGTTTCACACCCCCAAGCCCCCAAGAGGTCAAAGACACCCAATGGCTGCCAAGAAACCCAAGGCACCGGATGCCCAGGCCGGCATGCAACGCGTGGTGGCCGAGGCGCGCAAGGCGCGGGAGGCGCGCCTCAAAGGCTACCGGGAGCAATCGCTGCGCATCCACCCCTGGATCTGCGCCCGCTGCGGCCGGGAATTTTCCGGCAAGAACCTGCGCATGCTGACCGTTCACCACAAGGACCACAACCACGACAACAACCCGCCCGACGGCAGCAACTGGGAGAACCTCTGCCTCTACTGCCATGACAACGAACACAGCCGCTATCTCGACCACGTCGAAGGCGGGAGCGACCCCACGGTCGAGGAGGACCCGGGCGCCCTGACCCACTCCCCCTTTGCGGCCCTTGCGGACCTGCTGAAGAAAAAACCGCAGTAGCCGGGCGCTGTGCCGCCGCGGCATCTTTTATTTTCAAAAATCGGTTCTACTATTGTCCTATGCGGTGCCGGGGTCGACCCCGAGAAGGGGTGCCGACTGCCCGCCCGGGCCCTGCCAACCCCGCAAAGCACCCGAAAGGACAGCGCCATGACAGATGAAGCCAAACCCAGCAATCTGGTGGAAATGGTGGCCTACCAGGACATGTCGGTGGTCAGCAAGGCCCTGATCCAGAAGAAAACCGGCACCGTCACGCTCTTTGCCTTCGACCAGGGCCAGGGGCTGAGCGAACACACGGCGCCCTTCGACGCCATGGTGCTGGTACTGGACGGCGAGGCCGAGATCATCATTTCCGGCCGTCCCCATCGGTTGTCCCAGGGCGAAATGATCGTCATGCCGGCCCATGAACCCCATGCCCTACGGGCGGTCAAGCGGTTCAAGATGATGCTGACGATGATCAAATCCTGACGCTCAGGGCCCCAAAAGCCCACCCCGGCGGCATCGTCCTCCCAGCCGCTGGGCACACCGCCCGCCAAAGGGGCACCCGAAAGGAGACGGTATGCCGTTTGTCAACATCAAGATCACCAACGAAGGCGTCACCCCCGAGAAAAAGGCCCAGCTCATCGCCGGCACCACCCGGCTGCTGCAGGAAGTGCTGGGTAAAAACCCCCAGACCACCGTGGTGGTGATCGAGGAGGTCGATACCGACAGCTGGGGGATTGGCGGCGAGACCGTCAGTCAAAGGCGCAGGCGCGGGGCCTGACGCCCCTGCGCCGCATCAGCCGGTCAGAATCCCACCCTGCGGTGGGGCCGGCCAACAGCAGCGCACCTGCCGGGCACCCCCCCCGGAAAAGGCCAAACGGAAACCCCATGAACTACTGCTCTCACTGCGGCGCCAAAATCACCACCGTCATCCCGCCGGGTGACGACCGCCCGCGCCACTTTTGCACGGCCTGCGGCACGATCCACTATGAGAACCCCAAGATGGTCGTCGGCTGCATCCCCGAGTGGCAAAACCGGGTGCTGCTCTGCCGCCGGGCGATCCAACCGCGCCATGGCAAATGGACCCTCCCGGCCGGGTACCTGGAAAACGGCGAGCGGGTGGCGGAGGGGGCCAAAAGGGAACTCTTCGAGGAGGCCTGCGCCCGCTCGGTGGCGGTCGTGCCCTACGCCCTTTACGACCTGACCTTCGTCAACCAGATGTACCTCTTTTTCAGGGCCCCGCTGGCCGGCGCTGAATTTGCGGCCGGCAAGGAAAGCCTGGACGTGCGGCTCTTCGACGAGGAGCAGATTCCCTGGGACGAGCTGGCCTTCCAGGTGGTCAGCGAAACGCTGAAACGCTATTTCGAGGACCGCCGGGCCGGCACCTTCACCTTTCACACCGGCCAGATCCGCCGCCCGACCTTTTAGCGCGGCCCATGGGGCCGCAGGCGGTAGTGGGAGACGATCCATTCCCGGCCGCCGCGAAACCCCCACAACTCGGCGCAGGCCATGAAAAAGATCCGCCAGCGCTGGAGCCAGGCGGCCGCCCGGGGAGCCCCGTAAACCGAGGCCATCACCGGCAGCAAGGCCGCCCGCGCGGCATCCAGATTGGCCAGCCAGGCCTCGGCGGTCTTCTGGTAGTGGCGCCCGCCGAGCCGCCAGTGGTCTTCCACCCCGAGATGGTCCTGGAAGTAGAGCATGAGGTCGTCTGAGGGCATCATCCCGCCGGTGAAGAAGTGGCGTCCCATCCAGTTGTCGCTGCCCTCGGTTTCAAAGGGGTAGGCCAGCTCGCGGTGGCTGAAGATATGCACGAAGAGCCGCCCCTCGGGCGTCAGCCAGCCGCCGATGCGCGCCAGCAGTTGCTGCCAGTTGCGCATGTGTTCGAACATCTCCACCGATACCACGCGATCGAAGCGCCGGGCGGTCTCGAAGCGGTTGATGTCGGCGGTTTCCACCGTCAGGTTGGTGATCCCGCGCCGACGGCAGCGCTCGCGGATGAAGGCCTGCTGGGGCGCCGCGTTGGAAACCGCCAGGATCCGGCTGTGGGGGTATTGCTCGGCCATCCACAGGGAAACCGCCCCCCAGCCGCAGCCCAGCTCCAGGATCTGCATCCCGTCCGCGATCCCCGCCCGCCCGCAGGTCAAGTCCAGCATGGCCTCTTCGGCGACATCCAGGCTGCCGGTGCCGGCCGGCCAGTAGCAGGCGCTGTATTTCATCCGCCGGCCCAGCACTTTCTCGAAGAAGGCCGGCGGCAGAGCGTAGTGCTGGCGGTTGGCGGCCCCGGTGGCAACCGCGATGGGGCTTTGGCGAAGCTGTCGGATAAAAGCCTGCTGGCGTCGGCGCCGGGCCGCGAGATCCCCGCGCCCCTCCACCCGCAGCCGCTGGCGGCTGAGCATGCGGATCCCCAAGCGGATGATCGAATCGGGTAAAAGCGCCCGCTCTGCCAGGGCCATCGCGGCTTTCATGGGTTCCTCCGGGTCAAGAGGGTCGCCAGCGGCTCCCCCGGCGGCAGGCGAAAGAGCTGAATCAGAACGTAGACCGCCATCGCGATGTTGCCCAGACACATGATCAACACAAACCAGACGACGCGCGCGCCGGGCCGCGGCTCTTTGTAGAAGACCCAGACGGTGAAGGTCAGGAAACCGAAATAGGCATCCAGCAGGGTGGCCCGGAACCACAAATCCGGCCAGAGATTACGGGCGGCCGGCACGATCCCCTGCTGTAGGCTGGCGGCGGTGGTGATACCCAGCATCCCCAGCAGAATGAGCCCGAAGAGCAGTTTCAGGGTGGTTCGCATGCGGGTGGGTCTCCTTAAACGGGGTCGCGCCGCGGGCGTCCGGCCGGGATATGGGGTGGGGTGTGGGCGCGGCGCCCTGCGGCGAAAAAGATAGTCAAGAAGGTAGGGGCATTTTTGGCGCTTTCAAGGCCGGCCCCCGGCGGTGCGCCAGATGGACGGCCAGCGGCGGTCGCCGCCGCGCTGGAGATGGGTTCGCACCAGTTCCCGGGCCGCCGCCGTGCCCAACCGTCGGATGACGGGAAAAAGCGTTTTGCAGTCCTCCAGGGACAGCCGCTGCACCACCTGGATGGTGGCCACCTCATCGCGGGTGTGGGGGAATTCGCCGGCGCCCGCCGGCATCTCCTCCTTGGTCAGCAGCTTGTTGTAAACCAGGCTGCGGGCGGCCATGAGATCCAGCCGGGGATCCCGGCTTGCGGGATGGTAGAGGTAGTACAGCGTGATGCGGTCCCCGGGTCCGGCCAGACGTCCGCGGCCGGTCAGCTGGCGCACCACCGGCGCGGAGAGGTAGCGCACGCGCAGCCGTCCGCGGCCGGCCAGGGCGGTGCGCAGCGCCCCCCAGAGGCCATGGTGGATCTCGCCGGCCTCGATATAAACCCGCCCAAACCCCGCAATCCGGTCGGCCAGGGCGCCAGCCCGCAGATCGTCCCGCAGCCGGAAACGGGCCGCGTCCACCGCGGCAAAGGCCTTGACAACCGCCAGGGCCGCCTCGAAGGACCCCGTCATGACGGTCCGATAATAGGCCAGA
Source organism: Desulfobacteraceae bacterium (assembly GCA_022340425.1). Taxonomy (NCBI): domain Bacteria; kingdom Pseudomonadati; phylum Thermodesulfobacteriota; class Desulfobacteria; order Desulfobacterales; family Desulfobacteraceae; species Desulfobacteraceae bacterium. The sequence continues at coordinate 14,335 of JAJDNY010000088.1, forward strand.
AGAGCGGCGGTGGCGGCCTTTTCGGCGGCATAGACACGGGCCGCCACCGACCCCGGGGGCAGCTCGGACGGTTGGCCGCCGTCGGCAAAAAAATCGTGAATCCCCACCAGGGCCTCCAGGAAAGGCTCCACCTGAAAAATCGGAATCCCGCGCCGTGACAGCCTCTGGAGCAGTTCGCAGGTCCTGCGGCCAAACTCCGGGTATTCGGTTTCGCTTTCCATCAGGTAGTCCGCCACCGCCAGTTCACCGCGCAGCATGGCGCCAAAGCCGCGGGTGGGCGGCTCCTCGAGGAAAATAACATCGTGGGCCGCCATCAGATCGGCGGCCAAGGGCAGAATTTCAGGGCGGTGAATCGAAAAGGCCAGGGTGACCGAGAGCGCCGCAGCCCCCCCCGCTTCCGCCTCCGGCGGGGCGCACAGCCCTTTTGGCGCCACCTTTACATTTCGCCGGATCGTCTTAGATTGAATTTTGGCATTTTTCATCTCAGCCCAAGGAGCCTTTCCATGCTGCTCACGACTGAAGACACCCTCGCCGCGGTGGAGTTCCACTTCCGCTGGCAAAGCCCCGAGGGCGTCCACACCGAGTGTTTTCATGTGGATCGCGTCAATTTCTGGCGGGATCTGTTCCCGGCCGAACTGCTGCGCGCCCTGCTGGGCAAGGCCAGCGGCGAGCGCTTCAGCGTGGTCTTTCCGGCCGGAACCCTAACGCCCCCCCACGCCGCCAGGCATCTGCAGTCGCTCAAGCGTCTGCAGGTCAACGCGCGCATGCTGGAGAACCTCAACATCACCCTGCGCCGCGGCCGGTTCTACCCCAAGGGCATCCTGCGGGACCTGCCGGGTGTGTTCAGCGGCAACAACGAGCCGTTCCGCTGCACGGATCTCGACGCCGGCCACCTGCAGGCCGATTTCAACCACTGTCTCGCCACTGCCGATCTGGCGGTGGCGGGGGTTGTGCGCGCGGTCAAACCCAAGCACGGCGAACTGGGGGGTACCAGCAACGACTGGATTGAAACCGCCCTCAAGGGCCCCGGCATGCAGGTCCGCTGGCAGGGCCAGCCCACCGATTTTTTCTCGGGCAACCCCTTTGCCCGCGAGGACGAAAGCGACGACCTGGTCTTCTACGAAAAGCCGCGCCTGGTGGACCACATCGACCGCCAGGCGATCGCGGTGATCAGCGAACTTTACGAAAGGCTGCTGGCACCCGGCGACCGGGTGCTGGATCTGATGACCAGCTGGAAATCACACTTTCCGGAGCGGCTCAAACTGGGCAGGGTCACCGGCCTGGGGCTGAATGCGGCCGAGATGGACGCCAACCCCCGGCTGGACGAGCAGCTGGTGCACGACCTGAATCAGGATCCGCGGCTGCCGTTTGCCGACGGCAGCTTCGATGCCGTGGTCTGCACGGTCTCGGTGGAGTATCTGGTCCAGCCGTTTGCGGTTTTCCGCGAGGTGGCACGGGTGTTACGGCCGGGGGGACACTTTGTCACGACCTTTTCCAACCGCTGGTTTCCTCCCAAGGCCATCCACCTCTGGCAGGAAACCCACGAGTTCGAACGCATGGGCATCGTGCTGGCGTATTTTCAAGCAACCGAGGCCTTCCACCATCTGGAAACCTTTTCCATGCGGGGACTGCCAAGACCCGCGGACGACAAATACGCGAGACAGCTGCTCTACTCGGACCCGGTCTACGCGGTGTGGGGCGCGCGTCGCCCGGATTAGGCCCCAGTAAAACAGCACTCTTGGCCCATGCGGGCCGCAAAGGCACGTGCCTTCCCCTCAGCACAAGCGCTCGCCATGCACCTCTACCGCCTCAGCCGCTGCCAGAACCTGCCCGTCGATCCCGAACGCGCCTGGGCCTATTTCGCGGAGCCGCGCAACCTGCCCCAGATCACCCCGGGGTGGCTGCGCTTCCGCTTGACCGCCCCGCCGGACGGTCCGATGCACCCCGGCTTGATCCTCTCCTACCGGCTGACCCCGTTATGGCGCCTGCCCTGCAGGTGGGTGTCCGAGATCACGCACGTCGACCCGCCCCGCCTGTTCGTGGACGAGCAGCGCCTGGGACCCTACCGCCTCTGGCACCATTTGCACCGTTTCGAGGCGGCCGCCGGCGGCGTCACGATCCACGACGTGGTGCACTACGTCCTGCCTTACGGTCCCCTGGGGCGGTTGCTGCATTACGCGCTGGTGCGCAAACGCTTGCAGGCGATCTTCGATTTCCGGCGGGAGCGGCTGGCGGAACTTTTCGCCCGTCCCGCCGTTTAGGGCTGCCGCAGCAGCCCTCAATCCTTGAGGAACCAGTAAAAGTCAGAATCCAGACAGTTTCGTAAAATGGCAAAGTTACAGCGCGCAAACCTCAGCGGCGTGAGGCGTACACCTTTACGCCGCAGCGACTTCGAGATGCAGCGCAACGCAGAAATTGGCCATTCTACAGAACTGTCAATCCTTGATTTTGATATTTCCCGAGTAGCGCTTGACGGTGGCGTCATCCACGCAGTTGTCTAACTCCTGGTCGCTGGCCTGGCTGGGTTTCTTGAGGGCGTCCAGCGGGCAGATGAAATCGTTTCCGGCGCCGTCCTTGACGCGCACGTACACGCGGTCCTGGGTCTCAGTGGCCATGACAAACCTCCTTGAAGTGGCAAAGTCCGTGATGGGGGCGGATGCCGGCGGCAATCGACCCCGGGTTGCAATCAAACACCCTCATTATAATCCCCGTTGTGAGCATCGCAAGCTGAATTCGACCGCAACGGTTTTCGGGGCGTCCTTTGGGGTTTGAAATTTGAGCCGGATCCGGCTACAGTAGGTGCAACATCGTATCCAGCATACGCTTACACCAAAACGCCAAGGAGCCTGCCGCCGCATATGGACCCAGCCCGCCTCGAACGCCAGATCGGCTTCATCGTCGAAATCGACCGTCTCAAGCAGGTCATGCGCCAGACCCTTTTAACCGACCGCTGCCGCCACGAAAATTCGGCCGAACACTCCTGGCACATCGCCCTGGCAGCCCTGGTCCTGGCCGAGTATGCGGACACCCCGGATCTCGACCTGCCGCGGGTGGTCAAGATGCTGCTGGTTCACGACCTGGTGGAAATCGACGCCGGCGACACCTACTGCTACGATGAGGAGGCCCGGCGGGGCCAACAGGCGCGCGAGCGGCTGGCCGCAGACCGGGTCTTTGGCCGCCTGCCCTCCGATCAGGCCGCCGATCTGCAGGCGGCATGGGAAGAGTTCGAGGCCCGCCAGAGCCCCGAGGCCCTTTTCGCCGCCGCGCTGGACCGGCTTCAGCCGGTGCTCAACAATTTTTACAGCGGGGGGACAATGTGGCGCAAGCACGGCATCCGGCGCTGCCAGGTCGCACGGCGCATCGCCCCCCTGCAAAGCGGCGCCCCGGCCCTGTGGCGCTACGCCTCGGGGCTGCTCGACCAGGCGGTTGCCCGGGGGATTCTGGCGGACGAAGCGGTCGATGCGGCCGCCGCGTCCTGAAAACTGAGGAGGCCACGTGCTGCCACCAGGCATCCAGCCCAGCCGTGTGCAGACCCTCGCCGGGGATGCACCCCCGGCCGGGAGGCGCTACGTTCTCTACTGGATGCAGCAGGCCCAGCGGGCCGCGGAAAACCACGCCCTGGAATACGCCATCTTCCGCGCCAACGGGCTCAAGCTGCCCGTGGTGGTGGGCTTCGGCCTGACCGACGCCTACCCCGAGGCCAATCTGCGGCACTACACCTTCATGCTCGAGGGGCTGGTGGAAACCGCCGGGACCCTTGCCAAACGCGGCATCCCACTGGTCTGCCGGCGCGGCGAGCCGCCCCAGGTGGCCCTGGCGCTGGCCCGCCAGGCGGCCCTTCTGGTTTGCGACGTGGGCTGCTGCCGGCACCAGAAATCCTGGCGGATGCTGGTGGCGCGGCAGGCACCCTGCCCGGTCGTCCAGGTGGAGAGCGACGTGGTGGTGCCCGTGGCCACGGCCTCCCCCAAAGCCGAGTACGCCGCCCGCACCTTGCGCCCCAAACTGCAGCGTCTGCTGCCCGACTACCTGGTGCCGGCCCCGCGGCTGACGCCCAAGCAAAGCGGCCTGGGGCTTGACCTGGAAGGGCTGGCAATTCAGGATGGGGCGGCGGCGCTTCTAAAAGGTCTTAAAATCGACCGGAAGGTTGGCGCGGTGAGCCGCTTTTTTCCCGGGGGCGCGGCGGCCGCCAAAAAGCGTTTCCAACGCTTTCTCGACGAGCGGCTCTGCCGCTACGCGCGCAACAGCAACCAGCCCCAGACCGACGACGTCTCCGGCATGAGCCCCTACCTGCACTTCGGCCAGATCTCGCCGCTTTACCTGGCCCTGACCCTCAAAAACCATGCCGCCGAATGTTCCGCCGATCGCGACGCCTACCTGGAGGAGCTGATCGTGCGGCGCGAGCTGGCCGCCAATTTCGTCCTCTACACCCCGGACTACGACCGCTTCGGCTGCCTGCCGGGCTGGGCCCGCAAAACCCTCGGCGAACACGCCGCGGACCCGCGGCCCCATCTTTACCCGCGGGCGGCGCTGGCGGCGGCCGAAACCCACGACCCGTATTGGAATGCCGCCATGCGGGAGATGACCACCACCGGCTTCATGCACAACTACATGCGCATGTACTGGGGCAAGAAGGTCCTGGAGTGGTCGCCGACCCCCGCAACGGCCTTCGAAACCCTGCTGGGGCTCAACAACCGGTATTTTCTCGACGGCCGCGACCCCAACTCCTTTGCCGGGGTGGCCTGGATCTTCGGGATGCACGACCGCGCCTGGCCCGAGCGGAAGGTCTTCGGCAAAGTCCGCTCGATGACCGCCGCCGGGCTGGAGCGCAAGTGCGACATCCGGGCTTACGTCGCCAAGGTCAGCCGCCTGCCGTAAGGGGCGCCGCCCGGGGTTTTTGACCAACCGATGCTCAGATGGAGGAACCCATGGGAAAGACCCTCGCCCTGGCCGCCGCGCTCCTGTGCCTGCTGCCGCCTTTGGCCGCCATGTCGGCCACCGTCCCGGTCAGCGACGCCACCCAGGAATGCCTGGACTGCCACACGACGCTGCACCCCGGCATCGTCAGCGGGTGGCAGGCCAGCCGCCACGCCCAGACCACCCCCGCCACGGCTTTGGCAGTGACGGGCCTGGCGCGCAAGGTCTCCAGCAGCGCAGTCCCGCAGAACCTCCTGGCAACCGCCGTGGGCTGCGCCGAGTGCCACACCCTGCGGCCCGAGGCGCACGCCGACACCTTCTACCACAACGGCCACGAGGTCCACGTGGTGGTCAGCCCGCCGGATTGCGCCACCTGCCACAGCCAGGAGGCCGAGCAGTACGACCGCAACATCATGGCCCACGCCCACGGCAATCTGGCCGACAACGCGCTCTACGCCCGGCACCAGCAGGCCATCATCGGCCAGCTGCAGCGCCCGGACGGCACCCTCAGCGACGCCCCGGCCGATGCGGCCACCCGCGCCGAGGCCTGCTTCTACTGCCACGGCACCCGGCTGACGGTGGGCGGCAGCGAAACCCGCGATACCGACCTGGGCGAGATGACATTTCCCAAGATCGACGGCTGGCCCAACCAGGGCGTGGGCCGCATCAACCTGGACGGCAGCCGCGGGGCCTGCTCGGCCTGCCACACGCGCCACACGTTTGCCATCGCCATGGCCCGCCGGCCCCACACCTGCAAGGAGTGCCACGTGGGTCCGGACGTCCCCGCCTTCAAGGTCTACTCGGCCAGCAAACACGGCAACATCTACGACAGCCTGGGGGCCGACTGGGATTTCAAGACGGTGCCCTGGACCGTGGGCCGGGACTTCACCGCGCCCACCTGCGCCGCCTGCCACATCAGCCTGCTGGTGAACAGCGACGGCGAGGCCATCTCCCGGCGCACCCACCAGATGAGCGACCGCCTCTCCTGGCGCATCTTCGGGCTGATCTACGCCCATCCCCACCCGCGGGATCCCGACACCCGCAAGATCCGCAACCGCGACGGCCAGCCGCTGCCCACCGATTTCGACGGCGGCCTGGCCACGGACTACCTGATTTCAACCGAAGAGCAGGCCACGCGAACAGCCACCATGCAGGCCGCCTGCCGCGCCTGCCACAGCAGCGCCTGGGTCGCCGGGCACCGGGAGCGCTTTGAAAACACCATCCGGACCACCAACCTGAGCACCCTGACGGCCACCGGCATCATCGGCGAGATCTGGCACCGCGGCTTCGCCGACCCGGACAACCCCTTCGACGAAGCCGTGGAACAAAAATGGACCGACCTCTGGCTGTTTTACGCCAACAACATCCGCTTTGCCTCGGCCATGGCCGGCGGCGGGGACTACGGCGTGTTTGCCGACGGCCGCTACCACCTCAACGGCCGGATCCGCGAGTTGGCCGATTGGCTGGCGCTCCAGCGCCGACTAGAGGGGGTGGCTGCCAAGACCCCGTAAGGACTGCGGCGCCCGCACCCCGGCTCAGCGCGCGGCTAGCGACGCCCCCAGCTGCCCGCAGGCCGCCAGGATATCCCGGCCCCGGGGCTGCCGCCGGCAAAAGAAGACCCCCTCTTCCGCCAACCAGCGGCAGAAGCGTGCCACATGCGCCGCCGACGGGGCCGCGAACCCCGACCGGCCGTCCCCGTTGTAGGCGATCACGTTGACCCGCACCACCAGCCCCTTGAGATAGGCGGCCAACCCGGCGGCATCGCCGCGGGCGTCGTTGATCCCGGCCAGCAGCACGTATTCCACCAGCACCACCCCGTCACGCCCGATGGGAAAGCCCTCCAGGGCGGCCTTCAGGCACGCCAGCGGATATCTCTGGTTGATGGGCATCAACCGGCCGCGCAGGCGGTCGTCGGCGGCGTTCAGGGAGACGGCCAAGCGCAGGTTGGGCAGCCCCAGGCGCCCCAGGCGGCGGATGCCGTCGGCATGCCCTGCGCTGGAGACCGTGATCCGGCGCGGGGCGATGTCCAACCCGCGCTGATCGCCCATCACCCGCAGGGCCTGGGCGACATGGGCGAAATTGTCCAGCGGCTCGCCCATGCCCATGAAGACCACGTTGTCCACCCGCACGGCCAGCCTGAAGCGCGCCGCCCAGACCTGCCAGACGATTTCCGCGGGGAGGAGGTTGCGGCCGAAACCCATCGCGCCGGTGGCGCAGAAGCGGCAGCCCATGCGGCAGCCCACCTGGGAGGAAACGCAAAGCGTGGTGCGTCCCGCCGCCGGGATGACCACCGACTCGATGATTTGGCCGTCGTCAAGCGCCGTGGCGAATTTCACCACCCCGTCCATTTCCCGGCTGGCGACGATCCGGCAGGCGGGCAGCCGCAGGTCGGCCGCAATCCGGTGCGCCAGCGCCGGCGAGCGGGCCAGCTCGGGGAACTCCTCGATTCGGGTGCCGCCCCGCTGGAACACCCCGCGGTAGATGGCGGCGGCGTGGTAGGCCCCAGACCCGTAACGCAGGGTCAGCTGGTCGGCCAGCTCGCCGCAGCCGACCCCGAAAAGCGCCAGCGGGCCGCCCGGCGCGCCGGGGATGGCGCCCGAAAAACGGGCCCCCTTCTTTTCCGCGCCTCTCATGCGCCGGGGGGCGCCGCCAGGGATCGGCCCTCGAATGCCCTCACGGCCGTGACGAAGCCATCCGGCAGCGGAACCACCTTCTTTTGCCGCGGGTCCACCACCAGGTTGGTGGTCGCCCCTTCGGCGCAGGGGTCCCCGTCCCGGGCGATGGTATAGGCCATTACAAAGGTCTTGGGGTTGAGCTGCAACACCCGGCAGGCGACCGCGAGCCGGTCCCCGAAAAAAAGCTCCCTGCGGTAGCGGCAGCTGGCCTCGGCGATCAGCATGGCGCAGCCGCAGATGTTCAGCTCCGAAAAACCGAACTGCCGCAGGTAGGCGATCCGGGCCTCCTGGAAATAAATGAAGTAATTCTGATGCGCCACATGCTGGGCGAAGTTCAGATCGTCGCTGCGGACTGTCAGCGGGATGCTGAATCCGGGGTTATCGGCCGTCATAGCTCACCTGTTCAAATTCAAAACGCCCCCGCCACGAAGACCAGCAGCGCGAAGGGCGTGACCAAAAAAAAGAGCACCACCACCGACACGATGAAAGCCGACTGCTTCAGCCGGTCGATCCTGTTCGCCAGCCGGCGACGGTCCAGGCCCGCGCCCGCCGGGTCGTTTGGCCGCAGCCGGTGAACCGCCCAGGCGGATGCCGTGAGAGTCAGACAGACCAGTGGAAAGACGGTCACCAGCAGGAAAAAGAAGATGACCAGGGCGGACACGGTTGCCATGGTAAATCCCAGACCGCTTCCGGCCGCGCGTTTCCCCCGGGCCGGCGGCGGTGTTCAAAAGGCGGCAAGCCTGCCGGCGGCCCCTTACCCATGCCGCTTGGGGAACCACGGCCAGAAGGCATTGGTGGCCCGCACGTACTCCGGGTAGCCGGGCCGGGTGTCAGCGATGTCCTTCTCCATCAGGGAGACCCCGGAAACCTTCAGCAGCAGGAAGGTCATGGTCAGCGGACTGATGATGGTCCAGGCGTTGCGCGGGCTGGTGAGTGCCACCAGGTAGAGCCCCCACCAGACCAGCATCTCGCCGAAGTAGTTGGGGTGGCGCGACCAGGCCCACAGACCGCGGCGCATCACTGCCCCGCGGTTGGCGGGGTCAGCCTTGAAGGCGGCCAGCTGCCAGTCGGCCAGGGCCTCGAAGCCCGCCCCGAAGGCCCACACCAGAACCCCCACACCATCCAGCCAGGTCAGGCGCGCTGGTGCGGCCGCAGCCTGGGGCGCCTGGATGACCAGCGAGACCAGCCACAGCAGGACCGCCTGCAGCCCGAAAACGGTGAACAGGCTCACCCACCAGAAGTTTTTGCCGTGGGCCGCGCGCATTTTTCGGTAGCGCCGGTCTTCGCCTTCGCCGCCGCTGCGCCAGGCGAGGTGCAGCGCCAGACGAAAGCCCCAGACCGTGGTGAGCAGCGTCA
>JAJDNY010000089.1 GCA_022340425.1 Desulfobacteraceae bacterium
TAGGTGCGGGAGGAGGTGCCGTAGTACACGCGGTAGCCGTCAAGGTCGTTTTCGGGATTCGGCTGCCAGTTCAAAGTGGCGCTGCCGGCCATCGAACTCAGCGGCAGAAAAGCCAAAATCGCCAGAATCAAAAACAATTGAAAATAGTGCTTTTTCATTACCCCACATTCCTTTCCGTTGGCACCCCCGCTCACCATCGTCGGGGTGTGGCTCGTCCAATGAATCAGAGGGTTTTGGTCAAAAAGTGTTTTTTTGACAGCCGTAAGCACCGAATGTGCCAAAAACATGATCTTCGGTCTCCCGGTCTCGAGCGCCCCATGCGCCGGCAGGCGACCGCCGCAGGTTTACGCGCAAACTTGAACCCATCGGATATATTTCCAAACCCGGCGATCTCGGAGGCTTTCGTGGAGATTTTTAAGGCTGCACCCCATGCTTTGTTATAAAAAAAAATACAGCCTGCCCGGCTTTTTGGCACCGGCCAACTGTTTAAATCTGGCGCACCGGAGGCCGCGCAGGGTAGAATCCGGGCTATTGGCCCGCCGTCAAAAGATCGCTTGACGGGGAAAATGGGCGGGGCTAAAAAAATCGAGAAGGATTTCGTGCAGTCAGGTGAATAGCGAGCGGTTTGTCAGCGAGGCGGGCGATGATCCTCTGGTGCCGATCGATTTCAGAGCGTGGCAGCACCCACCCAAAGGGTGCCTTGGCCCGGCCCCCGATGGGACGGGGTTTCCGCGGCATTTTGCTTGCGGTTTTTCTTTTGTCCGCAGTCTCAGGCTGCGCCGCTCCCACCCGGCCGGCAGCCATGGCGGGGGCCGGCACCCGAGAGGCGCCCATCGTGGCCGATCATGGCTGCACCGGAATCGATCGGATCCCCCATTTCTGGATCGCCAAAGCCCGGACGGAATGCCGGGTTGCCTATGGGTCCAGCCAGACCGGAGGTCAGATCCTGGCCGGCCTGGAAAACCTCGAACTGCGGGATCGGCGCTTTTCCATCGACCGCCTGGGCGGCAGCGGAGGACTGGCACTTTTCACCGACGAGCTTCAGGGAGATCTGGGAACGCCGGACGCCTACCGATGGGCCGAGCGCACGCGCTTTCTGCTGGAGAAGGGATGGGGGGACGTCAACGTCGTCGCCTGGAGCTGGGGAGACCAGCTCACCCGCTATGCTGCGGATGAGGTGGACCGCTATCTTCACCAGATGGCGGCGCTGGAGGAGCAGTTTTTCGAGGTCGCTTTTGTTTACATGACCGCACCGCTGGACGGCAGCGGCGAAGGGGGCAACGTTCACCGCCGCAATCAGCAGATCCGCCGTTTCTGCCGCGATCACAACAAGATGCTATATGATTTCGCCGACATCGAGCGCTTCGATCCCGACGGGGTGGACTATCTGGCCAGGGGCGGCGATTTCGGCTGCTACTACCGCGACGGCAACGGCAGGGTCAACAACTGGGCTGAGGAATGGTGCCGGACACACCCGGAGGCCTGCATGATCTACGACTGCCCGACCAGCAAACCCCTCAACTGCGACCTCAAAGCGCGCGCCTTTTGGTGGCTTCTGGCGAGAATAGCGGGCTGGAACCCCCAGGACGATGAGGGTGGCCAGACCGTCAACCGGGGTACCTCGACCGCGCGGACCCCGCGCTAACGCGTTTTTACGGCCAGCTCTTGGTCCGCTAGGCCCGCGGTTTGCGACTGTTTTCCGGCGGCACAGCGCACGGCAACCGCCAAATTCCGCTGGGGGTGAAAAAGGGGGGAGACCGGATGGTGGCCCCTGTGTGCTATTTTGTGCAAAAAATGCCTTCCAACCAGTCCACCGGCGGGTTTTCCCGACTCTTGGGGCAGCAACCTCGCGAGTTAACGGTTCCCGATCCCGGACTCCCCGGCTGATCTGGCATTTTGGGGCTGATTCAGCCGCCGAAGCGGCGCATATCCTCGACGAAAAACGGGGTGCAGCGCATGCCGACACTCATTTTTTTGACCCAGATACGGGCCATGGTGACGGTCTGCCCGTCCATATCCACTAGGCTGGGGAGTTCCTCGACGTAGGCGATATCATCCGTCATGAACTCGTAGTAGAAGGTGTTGGTGCTGTATGGGTCCGGCACCAGAATGATCTTTTGGGAATCGTAGGGGTGCTTGCGCGGTGCACCCGAAAACGCGACATGGGTATCGCGAATCGCCTTGGGATCACGGGGTTTTTTGTAAGCCTGAATTTCAAATTTGTTGGTTTTTCCGGTTTCCACTGGAAAACGCGACATGCGAATCCCCCCTTGCAGCTGTTTTCCGAATACATCCCGGTGCTTTGAAGCAGCCACCGTCTGTTGCGACCTCACAGCCGGTCGCAGGGAATTTCGGCCAGAAAGCCCTCCAGGGCCTCATCGAATCTATCCACCAGCGCTTCCAGCGGGTAACGGATGCTGCAGGACCTGCAGACAAAAAATATCTTCCGTCAGGCGCGCTCAAAGCGCATGGGGCGGCCGCACTTCAGACAGGCAACGGGTTTGCGTTCCATGCGCCCTACTTAAGAAATATCCCTTATGTTGTCAAGGGCTTTTGCCGGTTTTAAGGCCCTTTCCAAATGGCGCATAGACCGCCGCCGAAGTCTCAATCGCGTTTGACATTGGTGAGCTGTTCTGGCAAAGAAAGGGGCTGGAAACCTCGCCGACGGTGCGCCCCGGATACCGCTTGCCGGCGATGGGCGCCGCCAGCCCGACCTGCACCCGCGACCCGATCCAACAACCCCTTAGTGAGAGAAACTCCCCCATGACCCAGCCCCACGACGGCATCCAATGCCCGGGATTCACAGCGGCCGGCCTGGCCGCCGGCCTCAAAAAAAACGACAAGAAAGACCTCGGCCTGATTTTTTCCGAGGTCCCGGCCAGCGTCGCCGGGATGTTCACCACCAATCGTGTCAAGGCCGCTCCGGTGCGCCTGGACATGGAGCGGGTTGCCGGCGGCAAGGCCCAGGCCGTCATCGTCAACAGCGGCAACGCCAATTGCTGCGTCGGCGAAAAAGGACTTTCGGCCGCGATTGCCATGTGCCGGGCCGCGGCCGCAGGTCTGGGCATCGCCGAAAACCTGGTTCTGGCGGCCTCCACCGGGGTGATCGGCGAACCGTTGCCGGTTGAAAAGATCGTGGCTGCCGCCCCGCGGCTGGTGCAGGCCCTCTCCGCCGAGGGGTTCGCCGATCTGGCCGAGGCCATCATGACCACCGACAACGTTCCCAAAACCGTTTCGCGCCGGGCCGCCATCAACGGCAAAACCGTCACCGTGGTCGGGGTTGCCAAGGGGGCGGGGATGATCCGACCGGACATGGCCACCATGCTCTGCTTTGTCTGCACGGATGCCGACGGCCAACCGGCGGTGCTGCGGAGATGTCTGTCAAGGGCCTGCGAAAGAAGCTTCAACCGCATCACGGTGGACGGCGACACCAGCACCAACGACACCCTGCTGCTCCTGGCCAACGGCCTTTCCGGCGCTTCGCTGACCGAAGCCGACGCCCAGGCCACATTTCAGGAAATGCTGGACGATATCCTGACGGCGCTGGCCCAGATGCTGGTGCGCGACGCCGAAGGCGCCACCAAGCTGGTGGAGATCGTCGTGAAAGGCGCCGCCAGCGACGCCGAAGCCCGCCGGGTGGCCGATACGGTGGCCAATTCGAGCCTGGTGAAAACCGCCCTTTTCGGTGAGGATGCCAACTGGGGGCGCATCCTGGCCGCCGCCGGCCGGTCCGGGGCGGAGCTGGCACCCGAGCGGATCGACGTTTTTTTCGACGCGGTCCGCATTTGCCAAAACGGTCAGGGCTGCGGCAAGGCCGTTGAAGCCGAGGCCACCCGTGTTCTCAAAACAGCGGAATTCACCATTACCCTGGATCTCAAGCTGGGCTCGGGACGGGCTGCGGTTTGGACCTGCGATTTTTCCCTTGATTACGTCAAGATAAATGCCGATTACCGTTCCTGACCCAACCGCCGGGGGCGCGCCCCCCGGCGCCCGGTCCGCCAGCGATAGACACGGTGACCCATGGCCCTCATGCGCCTGCAAAAATACCTCTCCGCGGCCGGCTTCTGCTCGCGCCGCAGCGGTGAGGCACATATCCGTCGGGGGGGCGTGACAGTCAACGATCGGACGGTGACGGCGCTGGGCACCAAGGTGGACCCCGACCGGGACACGGTGGCGGTGGACGGCCAGAGGGTAACGCTCCAAGAAAAGAGCGTCTACATTCTGCTCAACAAGCCCACCGGGTATGTGACCAGCTGCCGGCACCCCGGTGAGCGGGTCGTCCTGGATCTGGTCAGCGTCCCCCAGCGGGTCTTTCCCGTGGGTCGGCTGGACAAGGATTCCCGCGGGCTGCTGCTTTTGACCAATGACGGCCGGATCCACCACCGGCTCGCACACCCGTCCTTCGACCACGAAAAGGAATACGAGGTGACGGTGGCGGCCCCGATCGCCGACGGGGCGCTGATGAAAATGGCCCGGGGCATGCCCCTGATGGGTACCCGCACCCGGCCGGCAGCGATCCGGCGGCTCACGGCCAGGCGCTTCCGCATCGTCCTGCAGGAGGGCCGCAACCGCCAGATTCGGCGCATGGTGGGCAAGTTGGGCCACAAGGTCATCGATCTCAAACGCATCCGTCTGGCGAATTTGAGCCTGGGGCGGTTGGCGGAGGGCACCTGGCGCCACCTGAGCCAAGCGGAGGTAACCACCCTGCTGAACCGCACCCTGCCCGCCGCAGAACCCGACGCGCCTTCCCAGAAGCCGCCAACCCAAAACCGGCCGGACTGAACCCGGGCCGGTGATTGCACTTGAAATGACCCGTTCGCGCCGCCAACCGCCGTACACACTTTCACACCCTCGAAAGGAACCAGGATGGTCACGTTCGAAAGTCTGCTCTCGGGTCAGGAAAAAATTGCCGTCGTCGGTCTAGGTTACGTGGGCCTGCCCTTGGCGGTCCACCTGGCGGCGCATTTTACGGTCGTCGGCTACGACCTGAAGGCCGAGCGCATCGCGGAGCTCCAGGCGGGCAGGGACCGCACCCTGGAGGTTTCAGAAACCGACCTGCGCAAGGCCGCCATCCGGTTCACCGACGACCCCGCAGCTCTTTCCGGCTGCGGGCTGGTCATCGTGGCCGTCCCCACACCCATCGACGACCACCGCATTCCCGATTTGGGACCGGTCCGCGGGGCTTCCACAGCCGTGGGGCGCAACCTCGCCCCCGGGGCCTGCGTGGTGTTTGAATCCACCGTCTACCCGGGGGTGACCGAAGAGGTCTGCGTCCCGATCCTGCAGCGCGAGAGCGGGCTCGCGCTGGGAACGGGATTCAGCGTGGGGTATTCGCCCGAACGCATCAACCCCGGCGACAGGGTCCATACCGTCGACAAGATCGTCAAGATCGTTTCCGGCTCCGATGCCGCCACCCTGGAGCTGCTGGCCCGGGTCTACGGCCTGATCGTCTCCGCGGGCATCCACCGCGCGTCATCCATCCGAGTGGCCGAGGCCGCCAAGGTCATTGAAAACACCCAGCGCGACATCAACATCGCCCTGATGAACGAGCTTGCCATGATCTTTCACCGTATGGGCATCGACACCACCGAGGTCCTGGAGGCCGCCGGCACCAAGTGGAATTTTCTGCCCTTCCGCCCGGGGCTGGTGGGCGGCCACTGCATCGGGGTCGACCCCTACTATCTGACCTTCAAGGCCGAAGCCCTGGGCTACCACCCCGAAATGATACTGGCCGGACGCCGGATCAACGACAATATGGGCAAATACGTGGCCGAACGCGTGGTCAAGATGCTCATCGGCGCCGGCAAACAAGTGCGCAACGCCCGGGTGGCGGTGCTGGGGTTGACCTTCAAGGAGGATGTCCCTGACCTACGCAACACCCGGGTGATCGACATCATAACGGAGCTCGCCGATTACGGCGTGCAGGCGGTGGTCCACGACCCCATGGCCAGCGCCGACGAGGCCCGCCGCTACTGCGGCCTGGAGCTCCAGCCGTTGGAAGCGCTGCAGGGCGTCGACGCCGTGGTTCTTGCGGTGCTGCATCGCAGCTACTGTGAACTGGGGCTGGCGTGCGTGGCCGGACTGTGTCAAAATGGAAAACCTATAGTGATCGACGTCAAGGGCGCTTTCACCCCGGCCGAGGCCCAATCTTTAGGGATCGCCTATTGGCGCATCTGACCTGCGGCGGGCGCTCATGGACCGGGCTGCCGGTCCAAAGGACCAAAAATGGCGGGCCTATTGCCACCCCCGCCAAAAGGCGATCAGCCCCAAACCCTTTCACAGGATCGCCGACCGCCAAGAAAGGAACCAGCCATGTCACAGCCCAAAACCATCAGCGGCATTTCCGCCTGCGTTTTCGACGCCTACGGCACCCTCTTTGACGTCCATTCGGCCGTCGGCCGCCACCGCCCGCGATTGGGCCGGCAGGCCGACGAAGTTTCGGCCCTCTGGCGCAATCGGCAGTTGGAGTACACCTGGCTGCGCAGCCTGATGGGCCGCCACGCCGACTTCTGGCAGGTCACCGGGGAGGCCCTGGATTTTGCCCTGGCCGCCCACAACATCCATGATGCGCCCCTCAGGGCCGATTTAATGGCCGCCTACCTGGAGCTGGACTGCTATCCGGAAGTACCCGCCACCCTGGACCAGCTCAAGGCGCGCGACATGCGAACTGCGATCCTTTCAAACGGCACCCCCAAAATGCTCGCGGCCGCGGTGGCCAACAGCGATCTCGAAAAGCGGATCGACGCCGTCCTGTCGGTGGAGGCCGTCAAGGTCTACAAGCCCGATCCGCGGGTCTATCAGTTGGCCGTGGACAGCCTGCAGCTGCCGGCCGAGGCGATCGTTTTTCTCTCCGCCAACGCCTGGGATGCCGCCGGCGCAGCCGCCTTCGGCCTGCGCGTCGCCTGGGTCAACCGTTTTGCGCAGCAACCCGAGCATCTGCCGGGCCATCCCGATGCGCAAATCATCTCCCTGGCGGCGCTGCCCGATCTGCTGGCTGCTTGAGGCCGCACCACCCGTTCACCGCTAACCAGACCGACTCCCAGCGAAAGGAGACCCCTCATGGCCGCTGAAACCTTCAAGGCGATGATTGTTACCGAAACCCCCGAAAAAACCTTTCAGCGCTGCATCCAGGAACGATCCATCGACCAGTTGCCCGACGGCGCGGTGCTCGTGCGGGTGCACTACTCCTCCCTGAACTACAAGGACGCGCTTTCCGCCACCGGCAACAAGGGGGTCACGCGCCGCTACCCCCACACCCCCGGAATCGATGCGGCCGGTGTCGTGGCCGCCAGCAGCAGCCCGGACTTTGCGCCCGGCGAGGAGGTCATCGTCACCAGCTACGACCTCGGCATGAACACCGCCGGCGGATTCGGTCAGTATATCCGGGTACCGGCGGAATGGGTCGTCAAACGCCCCCAGGGCCTCTCCCTGCGCGAGAGCATGATCTTCGGCACGGCCGGGTTCACGGCCGGGCTTGCGATCCTCAAGCTGACGGCGGCCGGCCTCACCCCGGCGGCCGGCGAGGTGCTGGTCACCGGGGCCAGCGGCGGCGTGGGCAGCCTGGCGGTGGCGATCCTGGCCCATCTGGGTTTCAGCGTCGTGGGGGTCAGCGGCAAACCCCGGGGAGCCGACTTTCTGGCCAGCCTGGGGGCCAAGGAAACGATCTCGCGCGAGGCGGCCATCGACAGCAGCGGCCGTCCGCTGCTGCGCACCCGCTGGGCCGGGGTGGTGGACACCGTCGGCGGCGAGATGCTGGCCACCGCCCTCAAATCGACGGACCTAAACGGCACCCTGACCTGCTGCGGCAACGTGGGCGGCCCGGCCCTCAACACCACCGTATTTCCCTTCATTCTGCGGGGCGTCGGCCTGCTGGGGATCGACTCCCAGAACTGCCCCATGAACCAGCGGCAGCAGGTCTGGCAAAAACTCGCCGCCGCCTGGCGCCCGGAGGCCCTGCACTCAATGGCCGAGGAGGTCGACCTGGAAAGGCTCGACCCCAAAATCGACCAAATCCTCACCGGCGGCCTCACGGGGCGGGTGGTGGTCAACCTGAACCCCTGAGCGGCGCAGCCGCGACCGCCATCCGGGTCAGCCGCAGCGCCCCCAGGGGCGCACCGCGGCCGACGCACCGGCAACACGGCCCGCCGATGCCGGTCCGGCCCCCGACCAGTGGAGATGATGATGCCGTTATCGGTGGTGGATCTCTATACCAAAGTGCTGCCCCGCACCAACTGCCGCGACTGCGGCCACCCCACCTGCCTGGCGTTCGCCAGCATGGTGGTTTCCGAGCAGCTGCCGCTGGCGAAGTGCCCGCATCTTTCCGCGCAAACGGTGGCCCGCTATCAGCCGATCCTGGACGCCCAGCACGCCCAGGGCAAATGGACCAAAAGGGACCTGGCCGCCGACGCCCTCCAGTGGGCCCGGGAGCGCTCGGCCGGCATGCGTCTGGAAGATCTCCCGGCGCGCATCGGGGGCCGGCTGCTGCACACCGCGGACGGTCAACCGGCGCTGGAACTGCCCTACTTCACCGACACGGTTGTGATCCGACCGCAGGGGATCCACAAAAAGAACGGAACGGCCCTCAACCGCTGGGAGCAGGTCTTCATTTACAACCACCTCGCCCAGGGCGGCAGCGCCCTACCCGCTGAGGACTGGCGGGGGTTGGAGCAGATCCCCAACACCGTTTCCAAAATCAAGTCCATGCAGCGCCACGTGGAGACACCCCTGGTGGCCCGCTTCCGGGGGCACCTGGAGGCGCTTGGCCGGGCGGCCCGCGCCCTGGGGGCCAAAGACGTCACCGGCCAGGTGGGGTCCGCCGACGCCGCCTTTCGATTCCAGCCCCTGCCCCGCATCCCGCTGCTGCTCCTCTTCTGGGAAGAAGCACCGGCCGACGGTCTCGCAGCCGGGGTCAAGCTGCTCTTCGACGCCACCATCACCGAGCATCTGGACATCGAATCGATCCTGTTTCTCAGCGAGCGTCTGCGGCAGCTGCTCTGCGACGAGGGGGACGACAGGTGAAACGGGATTTTGAGGGCGGATGTGACGCCACGACAGGGGTGGCCCCCCCCGTAAAAAAGAGCAGGACCCGGATCAAGCGGGAAGTGGAAGCCCTGCAGGCCTTGGGGGAAGAGTTGATCCATCTGCCGCCGGAGACCCTGGGTGCCATGGGGCTGCCGCCGGATTTGGTGGCGGCCCTCACGGCCGCTCGGGGGATGTCCCGGCGCGGGGCCCGCAGGCGCCAGCTGCAGTTTATCGGCCGGCTGATGCGCGCGGTGGACCCGGCGCCCATTCGCCGGTTTTTGGCCGACCGTCATCGGTGCAGCAGCCGGGCTGCCCAGGCCTTCAAAACCGCCGAGGCGTGGCGCGACTCGCTGGTGAGCGGCAGCGACGCCCCGCTCCACGAGCTTCGCGCGCGTTTCCCCCGGGCCGACCAGCGCCGCCTGGAGCAGCTGGTGGGCAATGCCCGCCGGGGCGGCGCCGGGGCCGGCAGGCAGCTTTTTCGTTTTCTGTTCTCACTTTTGAGTCCCCCGGCAGCAGGCGCAGAGGCCTCCGGGCAGAGCGCGGAAGCCGATCCGGATTGAGGCCCAGAACTCATCGGTGGGGGAGGGTAGCGGAAGGCGGCGCCGTAACCCCTTTTAAATCGCAGCCCAGCGGGTGCCGGTCCATTTGCGGTGGAACTTGACTTCCATCACAAAAGCCAGCCAGATCTGCTCCATAGTGGTGAAAATCTGGTTGGGGTAGCCGGGCAACCGCTGATAGGGGGTTTTCGTCCAGCGGTAGAAAGCTTGGGTGGTGCTGTCGAATCGCTGCCCCGGCGTTTGGGCCATTTCGATGAGCTGATCCTGGCGGGGCAGCCAAACATGCTTGATCAGACGGATGACCTTGCCGTCGTTCTGGACCTCAAAACCCCGCCGCAGGCTCCGCCCGCTGCAGGTGGCCGGGATCCAGCAGTCGATGCGGCCGTCGGTATGCACGAAAAAATCCCCGTAGGCCGGCTTCCAGCGCGCCTGGATATCCCGGGCCTGCTCACACATCATCCGGTAGCGGGGACTGCGGTCCATGAACCCTCGCGTTAAGATTCGAGACTCGCGGCAGCGGCCCCCCCGGTGTGCCATCTGCCGCCGGGGGACAAACCGGCGCTGCCAGGTTATCTTTTTCATCCCCGGAAAGCAAGGGGATAGCGATTTTCCGCCGCCCCGCAAGCAGCGCCGGGGGTTTCCCGGAGCAGCCGTTTGATGCCCGTAGCCCTGGAACCCATCGGCATCGTCCACTCCTGTTACAAGGAGAAATTCGGCATTCCACGCCAGGCCGGACTGGTTCGCGAAGCCCGGGCAACACTCGAGCTGCTGCCGCCTTTCGACCGCCCCGAAGCCGTAAGGGGCCTGGAGAGCTTCTCCCACATCTGGATCGTCTTCATTTTCCACGCCAATTGCCGCCAAAGCTGGAAGCCCACCGTGCGGCCGCCTCGCCTGGGGGGCAACCGCCGCATGGGTGTTTTTGCCAGCCGCTCCGGCTTTCGCCCCAACCCGCTGGGCATTTCCGTGGTCGAACTGGCCGCGCTGCGTTTCCCCGACAACCGGGTGGTGCTGGATATCCGCGGCGGCGATCTCCTGGACGGGACGCCGGTGGTGGACATCAAGCCCTATCTGCCTTACGCCGACAGCCGCCCCGGGGCCTGCGCAGGCTACGCGCCAGCCCCGACGGACGTACGGCTGCCGGTCATTTTCAGCTCCCGCGCCCAGGCCGCCTGCCGCCGCCACCGGCCGGCCGACGGAACCGATCTGCAGGCCCTGATAACCGCGCTGCTGCAAGCCGACCCGCGGCCGGCCTACCACCGCAAAAGCCCTTGGGGCCGGGTTTACGGCTTCCGCATTTTTGATCTGGATGTGCACTGGCGCCTGCAGGAGACCACCATCGTAGTCGAGGCGGTTGTAAAGGCGCCCGTTGAGGGCCGCGATCCGGCGCGACGGCCGGAGGTGTGAGGGCCGCCGGGGCGAATTGCCGCGAAAGGCTTCCCGGCCACCGGCAGCGCTTTGCAAAAGCCGGAGTTGACATCCGGCGCCGGCGGCATAATTATACCGTTCCTTGCCGTGTTTTGAGCGCGGCTCCGTCCACCCCTGCCAAAGCCGCCCCTGCAGGCTGCACAAAACTGGATTTTCATGCTGGATGGTAAAAGCGAATACGACAGTGACCGGCTGTTGGACCAAGGTTCGGGGTACGCCGCTGCCGAGCCCACCTGGACCGTTCTGGTGGCAGACGGCGATCCACGCATCCACCACCGCATCCACCAGGCCCTGGGGCGGCATCTTCTGCTGGGTCGCCCGCTGCGGATTCTGAGTGCCGCCGGCGGCCGGCAGGCCCTTTCCCTGCTGGCCCAGAACCCGGAAGCCGCCGTCTTGCTGCTGCAGGCCGACCCGACCTCCGGCAGCGATTGGCTTTCGATCGCCGCTGCCATCCGCGGTGACAGCCGCAACGCAGACCTGCGGTTGATTTTGCGCTGCGAAAACGCAGGGTCGCTCCCGCCGCCTGAAACCCTGCTTAAACTGGACATCACCGACTGCCGGACCTCGGCGGACCTGACCCCTGAGCGCTTGGTGCTGCTGTTCAACGCGGCCGTGGACGCCTTCCGCAGCCACCGCACCATCAGCCGCGGCCGGCTGGGTCTGGTGCGCCTGGCCGACGCGTCCAGTCAGCTGATGGCGCCCCAGCCGCTGCGCAAGTTCGCCCGCGAGGTGCTGCGGCAGCTGCACGCCGTCCTACAGCTAAACGCCAACCCGCTGCCCTTGCAGGGTTCAGGTTTCACGGCCACCGAGCAGGAGGGCGAATTCATGATCTGGGCCGCCACCGGATGCTTCGAGGGCATGCTCGGTCAGTCGCCGCAGGCCGCCCTGGAAGGCCCCCCGCTGAAACACCTGGCGCGGGCCGAGAGCAAGCGCAGCTCCTTTTTCGCCGGCAGCGCCTACTATGGCTACTACTGCACCCGCAGCGGCGTGCGCCACCTGCTATACCTGGATGCGGGACGGCCGCTGGACCGCCTGGACCGCGAACTGGTGGGGCTACTTTACGGCAGCGTGACTCAGGCGCTGGAGAATCTCCACCTCGAACGCGAAATCCGGGAGACCCAGGAAGACGTCCTGACCACCTTGGGGGGCTTGATCGCCAACCGCTCCCAGGAAACCGGCAACCATGGGCGCCGGGTGGCCCAAATGGCCGGCCTTCTGGGGCAGAAGGCCGGTTTGTCGCGCTCCCAGGTCAAGCTGCTGCGGCTGTCGGCGCCCATGCACGACATCGGCAAGGTCGGCATCCCCGATGCGATCCTGTTCAAGCCCGAACGGTTGAGCGCAGAGGAACTCGAAAAAATCCGCCGCCACACCGAGATCGGTTTCGATATTCTGAAAAACGCCCGTCGCGAGGTGATGGCGGCCGCGGTCATCGGCGCCCAGCAGCACCACGAACGCTGGGACGGCTCCGGCTATCCGCGGCGCCTGAAGGGCACCGAGATCCATATTTTCGGCCGCATCATCGGGCTGATCGACGTCTTCGACGCCCTGCTGCACAGCCGGGTCTACAAGGATGCCTGGGAGCTGGACAAAGTGCGCGACTATATCCGCGCCGAACGCGGCCGTCAGTTCGACCCCGGCCTGGTGGATCTGCTCCTGGCCGACATCGATGCCTTCATGGAGATCAACGCGCGCTTCCCGGAGTAGCCGGGGGGGTCTTCCCGGAGATGTTTTCAGCCGGATACCAGCCCCGTTTGGCGAGCGCTTCGCGGTAGCGTTGGCCGATAAAGCGGGGGACGAACAGCGGGCGGGCGATGTAGGGCAGGACCTGTTGGCAGAAGGAGGCCACCATCGCGGCCACCACGGCGTCCTTTTCGGCCCCGTCAACGAAACTGCGCCCCATCTTCTTCTCGTAGACCACCTCCGGGCCCAACAGATCACGGACCGCGGTCCAGCTGTCGGCCGCCGCGCCGGCGCTCTGGGCGGTGACCGGCACCGCCGCGCGGGCCACGACGGCCACCACCCACCGGTCGCCGGCCAGCGGCCGCGAAAGGTCCAGCAGCTCCAGCGTCAGGCCGTTGCTCAGTTTTTCGGTTCGGATCAACTTCGCCGTCATGCCGCCGCCTCCTCCCGCAATGTATCGGTCCGCACACGCTTCAAAACGATCCCCCCAATAACAAAAAGCACCAGGATGCTCAATACCCCGAAACGCGAGCTGCCGCTGGCGCGGCTGACGGCACCCATCAGAAATGGCCCCACGATGGCGGCGAATTTCCCGAAGATATTGTAGAATCCGAAAAATGCGGCCGAGCGCTGGGCGGGAATCAGACGCCCGAAGTATGAGCGACTCAGGGCTTGAATGCCGCCCATCGAGGTGGCCACCAGAACGGCCAGGACCCAGAAAAGAATCGTCTTGGCGCGCATGGAGCCCGCGTCCGGCAGGAAGAAGGCCAGCAGCACGATGGCCATGTAAACCCCGATGCCGACGTAGAGCATGGTCTTCCCTGGGAAGGCCCTGGCCAGGCGGCCGTAGAGCAGGGTGAAGGGAAAGGCCACCAGCTGGATGGTCAAAATCGCCAGAATCAGGACATCCACCCCCAGACCGATATCCCGGCCGTAGGCGGTGGCCATGACGATGATCGTATCCACCCCGTCGATGTAAAAAAAATAGGCCACCAGAAAGAGGAAGACGTTGCGGTAACGCCGAATCTCCCCCAGGGTCCGCCACAGCCGCCTGAAGCTGTCAGCCACCGGCCGGCGGGACGGCGGCAGGAAGTGCTTCTGCTGCAGGAACAGCGCCAGGGGAATGGTGAAGATCAACCACCAGACGGCCACGCCGGCGAAACCAAGGCGCGCCGCGCCTTCCGGCAGCGCGGCGCCGGGGTTAGCGGCACTTGCCCGGCTAATGAGATGCAGCACCCAGAGGAAGGGCACCACGCTGCCGATGTAGCCGGCGGCGTAGCCCATCGCCGAGACCCAGTCCATCCGCTCGGGTGGGGCGACATCCACCAGGAAGGCGTCGTAGAAGAGATTGGCGCCGGCATAGCCCACCTTGGCCAGTACAAAGATCGCCAGACAGAGGCGCCAGTCGCCCGGCTGGATAGTGGTCAGCATCAGGGTGGCGGCCACCCCGAGCCCGAAAAAGGCCAGCAGAAACCGTTTCTTGAAAAAGCGGTAATCGGCGATGCTGCCCAGCACCGGCGCCAGCAGGGCCAGCAGCAGCGAGGCGAAAGAGTTGGCAAAACCCCAGTGGGCCGTTGAGACGGCGGGATCGAGACCGACGGCGGCGATGTCCTTGAAGAAAATCGGCATCACGGCCGTCACCACGATCAGGACAAAGGCCGAGTTGGCCACGTCGTAAAGAATCCAGCTGATTTCCTCGCGGGTCATCGCGCCTCCTCCGGGACGCCGTCAGCCGGCCAGCATGTGCAAGAACAGCTGGTCGGCCGGCAGATTCTGGCGGGCCAGCGCCACCAGGTGGCGATGGTGGGTGAAAAAGATCACCTGGGTTCGGCGGGCCAGCTCTCCCAGGCATTTCAGGGTGGCCGCCGAGCGCCCGTCGTCGAACTTGATCATGATATCGTCGACGATGAGCAGTTGAGTTCGTTTTGCTCGCGCCCGATGGTCTGGTCCAACTCCGACTTCTCCCGGTCCTGACGGGCGGCCTCCTCGCCCAGGCGCATCAGGGCCGGCGCAATCCCGTGCACAGCCCGCCCAGGGTGCAGGGGGCGTAAGGCGCGTGCCCTTCGCGGCCGCCGGCGCAGGTGTGCAGCAGGCCGATGTTGCAGGCGCCCGCCACGGCCCGGGGGTAGTCCGCCGAAAGATCGCGGGTGACCGCCCGCGCAGCAAATCTCTGGACGTGCTGAGCCACCGCGAGATCCTCGCGCACCAAGGTTTCGGGGTGGCGGGTGGCGAAGCGGTGCACATTTTCGGGCAGCCGCAGGTGCCGGGTGATGATGTTTTCAAAGGCCCACCGGCTGGCCTGCCGGGCGGCCGCAAGGGGAGCGCCAGCGTAGCGCTCTAAACGCTGCAGCGGGCTGATCAGATGGATGTCGGCGGCGTGCAGAAGGTTAGGCATGGTGCGGCTCTCCGCTCGGAAAGGGACTTAAGCGTCGCGCCCCGCAGGGAGCGCGGGGCGATCTCTGTTTAACACAATCGGGGGCACAGCGAAAGTTCGGCGGCAGCTGGTGGGGCAAGCGCCCAAAAGAGGCTTGATGCCAGCCGCTTTTTCTGCCATGCTGCGTTCAACCCACCTGAAAACCAGGATAAAAGCCACTCAACGGACGAAAGGGAAACGGCATGATCCAGCACATGGTGATGTTCAAACTCAAGGCGGATGTCAGCGAGGCGGCCTTCGCTGAACTGGAGCAGCGGCTGGCGGATCTGCCCCGCCAGATCGCGGAGATCCAAAGCCTGGACTTCGGGCTGGATGTGGTGCGCTCGGAACGCTCCTACGATTTCGGTCTGCTGGCCGGCTTCAAGGACCTGGAGGCCCTCAAACGCTATCAGGAACACCCCGAACATCAGGAGGTCCTCAAAAGCCTGAAGGCCTTCGCGGAGCAGATCATCGCGGTGGACTTTGTCGCCAGAGGGTAGGCGCAAGCCCCCCCTTTGGCCCGCCAGCGGGAGAATGCCATGAGAATCCGTTCGAGCCTGCGCCGCGCCCTGCTGGTCCTTGCGGCCGTCTGGTTGACGGCGGCCGGATGCCAGCGGGCCTATTACGCCATGTGGGAGCAGGTGGGAAAGGAAAAGCGGCACCTGCTGCGCGACCAGGTGGACAAGGCCAGCAGCGAACAGCAGAAGGCCTCCGCGCAGTTCAAGGACGCGCTGACCCGCATCCAGGAGATCTATGGGTTTGAAGGCGGCGATCTGGAAAAATTCTACCGCCGGCTCAGCCGGGACCTCGAAGCCTGTGAAACGCGCGCCGAGGCCGTGCGGGAGCGCATCGGGAATGTGGAGCGGATCGCCGCGGATCTTTTTGTGGAATGGGAGCGCGAAATCAGCGAGATCTCCACCCCCAGCCTTCGCGACCAGAGCCGCCGGCAGCTCCGCGACACCCGGACCCGCTGGGCGCGGCTGCAGCGCGCCATGACCCAGGCCGAGGCGCGGATGGAACCGGTGCTGCGCCAACTGCGCGACTACGTGCTCTACCTCAAGCACAACCTCAACGCCCAGGCAGTCGGCGCGCTGCAGCGGGAAGCGGGCGAGATTGAGATCGAGGTCCAATCGCTGATCGCCGCCATCGCCCAATCGGTCCAGGAGGCCGACGATTTCCTCAAAAATTTTGAATGAGCCCAACCCGGCGTCGCTAAAAGCGCCTGGTTGGCGGTGGGAGGTCCCCCATGTTCCTTGATTTGGTTACCCGACGGCGCAGCATCCGCCGCTTCCTCCAAAAGCCGGTGGCCCCCGAGGCGGTCGCCCAGCTGGTCGAAGCGGCGCTGCGGGCCCCCTCATCCCGCGGCTTCAACCCCTGGCAGTTCGTGGTGGTCGAGGACCGCGAGCGGCTGGCCAGCCTCTCGCGCAGCAAGCCCCACGGCGCGGGCTTCCTGAAAGACGCGCCGCTGGGGATCGTGGTTTGCGCCGACCCCCAGCGCTCGGATGTGTGGGTCGAGGACGCCGCCATCGCTGCCATTTTTCTGCACCTGGCGGCGGCCTCCCTGGGGCTCGGCAGCTGCTGGGTCCAGATCCGCAAACGGATGCACACCGAGGCCCAGTCGGCGGGCGCCTACGCCGCCGATTTGCTGGGGCTGCCGGCCGGCATGGAGGTCGCGGCGATCATGGCCATCGGCTACCCGGCGGAGGAGAAGCCCCCCCACCCGCCCGCCAGCCTGGCCTACGACAAGGTGCACCGCGAGACCTACGGCACCCCCTGGCAAAGGACAGGTTAGCGCCGCAGCCGGGCCCGGACGCGGACCATCAAATCGTCGATCTCCCGAATGCCCAAACGGCGCCCGAGGAGGGTCAGGACCGCGACGCAGAGCCCGGCGGTACCCAGAACGACCCCCAGGCTGCCCGCAAAGCTGTCGGGGGCCGGCAGCAGCGCCCGCAGCGCCTGCCGGCCGCCCGCCAGCAGGAGGCCCAAAGGAAGGCTAAGCGCCATGATCTTGAGGTAGAAACGGTAGACCTGCCGGCTACCGAGGTTGACGGTCCGCCTGTTCCAGAGGGCGTAGAGCACCACCACCTGCAGGATGACCGAGAGCGAAATCGCCAGGGCCACCCCCTGCACCCCCAGACGCTGCATGCCCACCCGGTAGAGCGGAATGCTCGCCAGAACCGCCGCGGTCCCGAAGAGGGCCGGGTAAAGCGTGTTCTGGATAGCGTAATAGCCCCGCACCACCACGGTTTGGGCGGCAAAAGCGAAGGCCCCGGGCAGCAGGCAGGCCAACACCTGGGCGGTCAGCGCGGTGGCCGCGGCGTCGAACTGCCCGCGCTGGAACAAGACCCGCACGACCTCGCTGCGCAGCACCATCAGCAGCACCGAAAAGGGCACCACCAGGGCCAGGTAGCGCAGGGTGCCGTTGAGCAGTCGGTTCATCTCGTCGATCTGGCGCTGGGCCGCCAGCCGCGCCAGAAAGGGGAAGGCCGCGACCCCCACCGCCTGCCCGAAGAAAGCCACCAGCAGCAGCATGATCCGCAGACCGTAGTTGAGCCCGGCGATGCTGCCGGGGGGCAGAAACGACCCGAAAAAGCGCATGAAAATCTCGGTTGAAAACGTCATCGAAAGCCCCACCATCAGCGGCAGGGTCAGCAGGATGTAACGCTTCAGATCCGGGTGGCCCAGATTGAACAGAAACCCCCAGCGCATGCCGATCTGCCGAGCGCCGTGGTATTGGGCCGCGAAGTTGCCCAGGAAAGCCCCGCCCAGGACGCCCCAGGCGAAACCCTCAATTCCCAGACGCGGCCCCAGGAGAAGCCCCCCCAGAATGATGCCGAGATTGTAGAGCAGCGGCGCCAGGGCCGGGATCAGGAAGCGCTCCCGGGCAAACTGCACGGCCATCAACAGGCCGCCGCTGAAAAAGAAAAACTGGGCCGGGATGATGATCCGGGTCATGCGCACGGCTTTTTGGAAAACGGCCCCTTGGGGCAGCCCCGGGGCCAGCAGGGCCACCAGTTGGGGGGCAAACAGGCAGGCCACCCCGATGGCCGCCGCCAGGCCCAGGCCGAAAACGGTCATGATCAGGGAAAACACCGCCCAGCCTTCTTCCTCCTGGTGGGCGGTCAGGTAGCGCGCGAAGATCGGAATGAAGGTCACCGAGAGAAACCCGCTGGCCGCCACATGGTTGAGGACCTCGGGGATCATGAAAGCCACCTGGTAGGCGTCCACCGCCTCGCCGGCCCCACCGGCATGCGCGATCACCATCTCGCGTGCCAGCCCCATCAGGCGACTGAGGAAAATGGAGACCGTCATGATCAACGCGGCCACTCCCACTTTTTTGGACAAAGCGCTGGACATCACCCGCTGAACCCTTTAAAAGTTGCCCGAAACAGGGTCTGCTTGTAGCAGAAAAGGTAGGAGAACACCACCGTGCCCCCGGCGCTGCCGCCGGCCGAATGGGGTGGCGGGCAGCAGCGGCGGCCACCCCCACCTCAATCCAGAAGGAGCCCCCACCATGGAACTCTGCCCCTGCGGGTCGGCAAAACCTTTCGCCGAGTGTTGCGAACCCTATTTATACGGCAGCAGCCAAGCACCCACCGCCGAGGCCCTCCTGCGCTCGCGCTACACCGCCTACACCCGCTCGGCGGTGGATTACATTCTTCAGACGACCCACCCCTCCCAGCGCCGTCCGGAGGATGAGAAGACGGTCCGCCGCTGGGCGAAGGATGCCGCCTGGCAAGGCCTGACGGTCATCGACTGCCAGCAGGGCGGCGCCGACGATCGGCAGGGGTTCGTGGAATTCATCGCCAAATACAGCGAAAAGGGGGAGAAAAAGGAGCACCACGAGATCGCCGAGTTCCGCAGGGAAAACGACACCTGGTTTTTCTACGATGCCAAGGCGCCCAAACCCAAACAGGTGGTGCGTCAGGGCCCCAAAATCGGACGCAACACCCTCTGCCCCTGCGGCAGCGGCAAAAAATACAAAAAATGCTGCGGCCTCTGAACCGCCGGTGCCCTGAACTGCCGCAGCTTCGGCTGCCACAGGCCGAGGGCGTCCAGCCTGACAGCGGGATTACACCGCAAAGGAGAACCGATTGATGGAGTTCACCACCATTGCCAAGGAAACCGTGCTGCTCAACCCGCTCCAGGACATGAAGCGCCGCCGGGTCGCCAGCGAAATCCGGCTGGACCCGCTCACCGGCCGCAGCTCCCGGATCTGCCACTTCATGAGGCTTGCGTGGCAAAAACCGGATTTGGTCCAGCTGGCGGAGACCACCGCCGCCGGCTGTCCCTTCTGCCCTGAGCGGGTGACGGCGATCACCCCCTGCTTTCCGCCCGAAATTCTGCCCGAAGGTCGCCTGGTTTCCGAGGACCGGGTCCTTTTTCCCAACCTGGCTCCCTACGAGGCCATCAGCGCCGTGGCGGTCATGGGGGCGGAGCATTTCATCCCGATGACGGGTCTTGCCCCCGAACGGATTGCCGCCAGCTTCGCGCTCTGCCTGACCTTTTTCCGGGCCCTGCAGCGCACCAAACACCCGGAGTCGGTCTATCACATGATCAACTGGAACTACATGCCGCCCTCGGGCAGCTCCATCATCCACCCCCATCTGCAGGTCTTTGCCGGCAGCTTCGCGCCACACCTCATGCGGCAGGAGCTTGCGGCCGCGCGGACCTACGGCGAGGCCCACGGCACCAATTATTGGGACGATCTGGTGGCCGCGGAACGCGCGACAAACGACCGCTACCTGGGCCGCATCGGGCGCACCAGCTGGCTGAGCGCCTTCGCGCCGATGGGGATCGCCGGGGACGTGGTCGCCGTGGTGGACGATGTCCACTGCACCCTGGAGCTGACCACCGCGGACCTGGCCGACCTGGCCCTGGGGCTGACGCAGGCCCTGGCAGTCTACGACGGAATGGGGATTTTCAGCTTCAACATGAACTTTTTCACCGGTGCCGCCGGAGACGACCACTATCGCCTGCACCTGGTGCTTTCACCGCGGGCCTACTTCAACCAGGCCCTGGGCACACCGGATGTGGGGGCCCTGCAGCAGCTCTACCGCGAAGGGGTCTGCATGGCCTTTCCGGAGGAGATCAACCAGCGGCTCAAACCGCGTTTCGAGAACGGGCCTTGAGGGACGCCGCCGGAACTTCCGTGCCTATACCGGCCAGGCTGATGCTGGCCCCCTTGAAGGGGGTTACCGACCGAATTTTCCGCAACACCCTCGCCCGCCATTTTGACGCCCTGGACGCGGCCGTGGCCCCGTTCATCTCCACCCGCCGCGAACGGCGCATCAGGGCTTCCCAGCTCTCGGGGCTGCTGCCGCAAAACAACCCCGGCCTGCCGGTGGTACCCCAGATCATGGGCAACGATCCGGACGATTTCATCGCCCTGGCCCGGGTGCTGGCCGATCTGGGGCATGCCGTGATCAACTGGAACCTGGGCTGCCCCTTTCCCATGGTCGTCAAAAAAACGCGTGGCTGTGGCCTTCTGGCGCACCCCGAACGGATCGAGGCCTTTCTGGAACGGGTGGTGCCGCGGATCCCCGCCCGCCTGTCCATCAAGACGCGCCTGGGCCTGCACAGTGCGGCCGAGCTCCATGGCCTGATGCCGATTTTCAACCGCTTTCCCCTGGCGGAGGTGATCATTCACCCCCGTCTGGGCAGCCAGCGCTACGCCGGACAGCCCGACCTCGCGGCCTTTACCGAGTGCCTGGCGCGCTGCGCCCACCCCGTGGTCTACAATGGGGACCTGCACACCCTGGATGGCTACCGCCGGATTTCACAGCACTTTCCGACGCTGAAGCGCTGGATGCTGGGCCGGGGAGTGGTGGCCAACCCCTTTCTGCCGGCGATGATCAAGACCGGGGCAGACGCCGCCGGCGATCAAATCACCCGCCTGCAACGCTTTCATGACGACCTTTTCAGCGGCTACCAGCAGGTTTTTGCCGGACCGGGCCACCTGCTGGACCGCATGAAGGGATTCTGGTATTATTTTGCCCGGACGTTTGATAACAGCCGTCGGATCATGAAAAAAATCCACCGGCTCAGGCGGCCTGACCACTACCGCGCCGTGGTGGATCGGTTTTTCGCCGCCGAGGCCCGCTGGAACCCGTCGGCGGTGACCTTCGAAGAAGGGTGAGAGCGTGTTCGAATACCAGAAAAACGGGCGCTTCTTCGCCCAGATCCCCGAGGGACTGGAGGCCTGGGCGCTGCAGGAATTGACCGAGCTGGGGGCCGCGGAGGTCACGCCGGCCTTTCGCGGGGCCTATTTCAGCGCCACTCCCGCGGTTCTCTACCGGGTGAACTACGAAAGCCGGCTGCTCACCCGTGTCCTCGCCCCCCTTAAAACCTTCACCTGCCCGGACCGCGCGGCCCTCTACCGGGTGGCTAAGGCCCTGCCCTGGTCCCAGTTCCTCGGACCCAAAAACACCTTTGCGGTCTTCGCCCAGGTCAGCGACAACCCGCAACTCAATCACGCCGGCTTTGCCGCCCTAGTGGTCAAGGACGCCATCGCCGATTGTTTCAGCCAGGCGCTGGGCATCCGCCCCAACGTGGACACTCTCCGGCCGGATGTCTGGATCAATCTCAACCTGCGGGGCAGCCGCGCGATCCTGCATTTCGACACCTCGGGCAGCTCCCTCCACCGGCGCGGCTACCGGACCGAATCGGTGCCGGCGCCCATGCAGGAGACCGTGGCGGCCGCCGTCATCCGGATTTCGGGCTGGGACGGCGACTCCCCGCTCTACGACCCCATGTGCGGCTCCGGGACCCTCCTAAGCGAGGCCCTGATGCGCTACTGCCGCCTGCCGGCAGGGATGCTGCGCAAGCGCTTCGGTTTCGAGCGCATGCCCGACTTCGATCCGCAGCTTTGGCAGACGATCCGTGAAACGGCCCAGGCCGCGGTCCGGCCCCTACCCGAAGGCCTGATCGGCGGCAGCGACATCTCCGGCCAGGCGGTATCTGCGGCCCGTGCCAACCTCGCCAACCTGCCCTACCGCCAGCGGGTCCGTCTGAAGACCGCCGCCTTCGAAACGCTGCGCGGTCTGGAAAACCAGACCATCGTCTGCAACCCGCCCTACGGCATCCGCCTGGGCCGACCGCAGGAGATGGCGCCCCTCTACCGGGCCCTGGGGGATTTTCTCAAGCAGCGCTGCAAGGGCTCCCGGGCCTATATTTTCGTGGGCGACCGTGAGCTGCTCAAATACGTCGGCCTCAAGCCCAGCCTGCGCCAGCCCATCAAAAGCGGCGGCCTGGACGGGCGCCTGGTGAAATACGAGCTTTACTAAACTGCCATGAAGCCGTCCGAGCCCACAGCCCCCTATGAAGCGCCCGGCGACCTGCGGGTCTTCAACCTGCCCGGCGGCTGGACGGTTTTAGCCGGCAAAACCGACAGCGCCAACGACCGCTTGAGTCTGAAGCTGGCTGGCCCCAACGACTGGTGGTTCCACGTGCGCGGCATGCCCGGCAGCCACGTGCTGCTGCGGGTGCCGCCGGGAGCCGAACCCCAGCGCGCGGTGCTGAAACGGGCCGCGGCCATCGCCGCCTATCACAGCAAGGCGCGCACGGGCGGGGTGGTGGCGGTATCGGGCACCCGCGCCCGCTTCGTGACCAAACCGCCGGGGGCCAAGCCGGGGACGGTCGCCATCCGCCGGGAAACCATTTTCAAGGTCCGCCCGGCCCTGCCCGACGAATAGGCCCGGGCCGCCTTCACCCCGGGAGGCCGATTCTGTGACCCGAACCATTACGGCCCTTAAGATCCAGGTCCGCAACCCCGAGCGGGTCAACGTCCATCTGGACGGGCGCTACGCCTTCGCCCTCAGCCTGAATACCGCCCAGGGGCTTTCCCAGGGACAGACCCTGAGCGCCGGCGAGATCGCCCGTCTCAAAGCCGCCGATCAGCCCGCCGCCGCCTATGACCGCGCCCTGCGCTTCCTGGCCCGGCGCCGGCGCAGCATCCACGAAACCAGAAGCCATCTGCGGCGCGGCGGTTACCCGGCCGCCGTGGTGGACGCGGTCATCGCGCGTCTGCGCGCGCACCGTTACCTGGACGACGCTGAATTCGCGCGGCAGTGGGTGGCGGAGCGGGAACGCTTCCGTCCGCGCAGCGGTCGGGCGCTGCGCTGGGAACTGCGCCAAAAAGGGGTCGGCAGCGGCGAGATCGATCGGGCGATAGGCGGTTTGGATGAAGCCGCCTCGGCCCGGGCGGCCCTTCGCGGGCGCCTCACCCGCTGGCAGGGGCTGGCGCGGCAGGATTTCAAGGCGAAGGTTTTCGGCTTCTTGGGACGGCGCGGCTTCAGCTACGAGATCGCCGAAGCGGCCTTTGAAACGGCCTGGGAGGAACGGGAGAGACCGGCGGCAGCGGAATGACGCGGCCCCGGCCAACGAAAGGCGGAAAAAAACGCTCTATCGGCCCCCCTCCTTGGCCAGGGCCGCCTGAATCGCCTGTGGGTCAAAGCCGCTGATTTGACGCTCTCCGATCAGAATCAAGGGCACCCCGCGACCCCCCAGACCCTGGAACCGGCGCCGGGCATCCTCCGAGGCGCTGACATCAAGCTCCTCGAAGGCCACCCCTTTCCGGTTGAAATACTCTTTGGCTTTGACACAGTAGCCGCAGCCGGGGGCCGAGAACATCACCACCCGGGGGCCGTCCGCGGGCCGGGTCCCGTTGGGGGTGCCGCCGCCGGTGAAGAAGTCGCTGCGCCGGCTGACATTTGCGACCACGGCCTCCCGCTGCCGGGTTTCCAGCTGCCTGCGGTAAGCGCGCCGGACCTCCAGGCTGTTCTGCTCCTCCAGCGCCTGGGGCGGCGCATCACCGTAATGTTTGACCCCCTGGGCGTCCACCCAGACAAACACATCGGCCCACGACGGTCCGCACAGCATCAGGGCCAGCAAAAGCGGCCAAGCGGTTTTCACGATCCGTTTCACGTCGTTCCCTTTCCTTATCGTGTTTGGTGTCTGTCCTTTATCGGCCGGGCGTGGACCGATCTTGATGCGGGTTGCAGGCACCCGGTCCCCCCCCGCGGGAGGCCCCGAACCGGCGGTTGGCGACGGCACCCACACGGTTGACTGCAGCGGCAAAAAATTTTAAGAGAATGTGAATGAACGCCGTCCCCTTTCAATCAAACCCCCGGCCTAACCTTCCGGCCGTTAGACACCGCTGGAGCACCCCATGGACTGCAAAAAAGAAAAGAATCTCGAAGGCTGCAACTGCACTTACGACCCTTGCAGCCGTAAGGGCCTCTGCTGCGATTGCCTGCGCTATCACCTCAAGCTGCGCCAGCTGCCGGGTTGCTGCTTTCCCAAGGAGGCCGAGGCGACCTTCGACCGCTCATTTGAACACTTTGCCCGTCTGGTCCAGGCCGGCCAGGTCTGAAGCGCCCCATCGCCCGGCCGCCCGAAAAGCACCGCCTGGGCGGCCGCAGGGGCCTGCCGCCCCGGGCCACGGATAAACCCGGCGACGGCCGGATGAGACCGCATGCCCGACATCCTCCTGATTCAGCCGCCCATCCGCGATTTTTACCTGACCGCCAAACGCACCGTCCCCTATGGCCTGGCATCCATGGCGGCAGCCGTCCGTCAGGCGGGTTTCACGGTCGGGATCCTGGACGGCCTGGCCAGCGCCAAAGCCCGACCCACCCCCCTGCCCTCGGAAATGGCCCACCTGAACGCCTATTACGGAAGGCCCGATGCCTCGCCCCTGGCCCTTTTTCACCGCTTTCGCCACTTCGGCCGCAGTGTCGAACATATAGGCCGCAAGGCTGCTGAATCCGACGCCTTCCTGGTGGGAATCGCCTCGCTCTTCACTGCCTACAGCCAGGAGGCACTGGCAACCGCCCGCAGCGTCAAGTCTTTGCTGCCCGGCTGCCGGGTGGTTCTCGGCGGCCACCACCCCACGACGCTGCCCGCAGAGGCCATGGCCTGCCCCGCAGTGGATTTCGTCATCCGGGGCGAGGGCGAAGATGCCCTGCCACAGTTGGCCCGCGCCCTGCGCAGCGGCGGCGACTTGGAGCGCGTGCCGGGGATCGTCTTTCGCCGCCCCGACGGCAGCCTGCACCTCAGCCCGCCCGCTGTGGTGACAGACCTCGACAGCTGCCCGCACCCCGCCCGGGACCTGATCGACGCGCGCTTCTACCGCCGCCGGCGGCGCGGCAGCACCGTGGTGGTGGCCAGCCGGGACTGCCCGATGGCCTGCAGCTATTGCAGCCTCGGCCGCTTCTCGGGGATTCCCTACCGCCGCCGTTCGGTGGCCTCGGTTCTGGCGGAGATCGACACGGCGGTGAATGCCCACGATGCACGCTTCATTGACTTCGAGGATGAAAACCTGGCTCTGGACAAGCCCTGGCTGATGGCCCTGCTGGAGGGCATTCGGCGGCGCTTCGGCCGCCAGGGGCTGGAGCTGCGGGCCATGAACGGCCTCTTTCCGCCTTCGCTGGATGCCGAAATCGTTGCGGCCATGTGCGCGGCCGGCTTCCGAAGCCTCAACCTGGCCCTGGCCACAACCCACCGCGAGCAGCTGGCGCGTTTTCGGCGCCCGGATGTGCGCCGCGCCTTTGACAGCGCCCTTTTACAGGCCGCCGCGAACCGCCTCGAGGCCGTGGGCTACATCATCGTGGGCGCGCCCGGCCAGCGGGCGGCGGAGAGCCTGGCCGACCTCTGCTACCTGGCCGAGCGCCGGGTCCTGGCCGGTGTTTCGCTCTTTTACCCCGCTCCGGGCAGTCTGGACTTCGAGCGCTGCCGCCAGGAGGGTCTGCTACCGGCTCACCTCTCGCTTTTTCGAGCCACCGCCCTGCCCCTGTCGGCCACCACCACCCGCTTGGAGGCCGTCACCCTGCTGCGCTTGGGCCGCCTGCTCAACTTCCTCAAAGCCCTGGCGGCAGACGGGGAGCCCCTGCCGCAAGCCGCCCGGAGTGAATCGCGCCTGCCGACGGGCACCGACCGCCGCGAGCTGGGGCGCCGCTTGGTGGCCTGGTTTCGCCACGACGGGCGACTGCGGGGGGTAACCCCCGAGGGTGCGGTCTACGCGCACCGCGTCGACCGCACCCTGGCCGAACGCTTTGCCGGGCTTTTGCCGACCCTTCGAATCAGGCCCGCCAACGAGCGGCGCCAAGATTGACGGTTCCGCAAAAAGATAAATCTCTGCGTTGCGCCGCATCTCGAAGTCGCTGCGGCGTAAATAAGTGCGCCTCACTCCTCGCGATTTTCGCGCCGTAGCTTGAACTTTTTTCGAAATCGCCTGGTTTTTTTACTTTTTACCGCTTCATCAAGATTTAGGTTGACGGCGCCGGGCGCTCTCTTTTAAAACCGTGGGGGTCGGGCAAAAAGCGCCGCTTGCGCGGCGCAGGCCCCTATCCGCCGGCCGCAGGCGGCCGCAAACCAGTAGCCATTCACACGGGATGACCGATGAAGATATACACCGGCGGGGGCGATCAGGGGAAAACCAGTCTGTTCAGCGGCGAGCGGGTCTTCAAGGCCCATGCGCGCATCGACGCATACGGCGATGTCGACGAACTGAACTCCGTGCTGGGGGCCCTGGCGGCCGCCCTGCCGGTCCAGGCCGCCGAGATCGGCACGGTGATCGCCCGCCTGCAGGCCGACCTGATGAAGGTCGGCGCCTGGCTGGCCACCTCCCCGGAGTCACCGGCGCTGGCGCAGATCGAGGCCCTGACGACGGCGGATGCCGCGGCCCTGGAAGCCGCCATCGACCACCTGGATGCGAGCCTGCCGACCCTGCGCAGCTTTATCCTGCCGGGCGGACACCCCGCCGCGGCCTGGGCCCACATCGCCCGCACCGTCTGCCGCCGCGCCGAACGTAGGGTGGTCGGACTGAACGGCGCTGACGCCGACCCTGCCCGGCAGGGCCATTACGCCGGGCTGCTGGTCTACCTCAATCGGCTGTCCGATTACCTGTTCGTGCTGGCCCGCCACCTCAACCATGTCACCGGCATCTCCGAGCGCATCTGGAAAACATGACATCCGGCGCCCCTTCCCCCACCCATGGCATGGCGCAGGTGTATGCGGTCCGGCTGCTCAAACGCCAACGGCTGGACGAGGGCACTTTTGAGTTCACCCTCAGCCGCCCCGATGGCTTCAGCTTCCGGGCCGGCCAACGCATCCGGTTCGAACACCCCGGCGGGGAACGCGACTATTCCCTGATCAACGGCCAGGCCGCAGCCGAGCTGCAGCTGTGCGTGCGAGTCGTGCCCGACGGGCATTTCAGCCCACGCCTGGCGCACGCCGCCATCCACAGCCGCTTCGATATTTCAGGGCCCCACGGCTATTTCATCTACCAGCCGGCCGAACGCCCGACGGTTTTCGTGGCCTCCGGCACCGGCATCGCCCCCTTCGTGGCCATGGCCCGATCGGGTGTCCGGGGGTTCACCCTGCTCCACGGCGCCCGCGCGGCCGATGGCCTTTACTACCAGGCCGAGCTGCGCGCCGCCGCGGGGCGCTATGTCGCCTGCCTCTCCGGGGCCGCAGCGGCCGCCGGGGTGCTTCCGGAGGCTTTCGCGGGCCGGGTGACGGCCTACCTGGCTGCCCACCTGGCGCCCGGGGCCTATGACTTCTATCTTTGCGGTCGCAGCGAAATGGTCCGCGACGTCACCCTGCTGGCGGACCGGCGCTTTCCGGCCTCCCTGGTCCGCTCGGAAATTTTTTTCTGATGACGGTGCACCACCCCATCGCCCGGGCAGCGGTCCTGGCCTTGCTGGGGCTTTCACTGCTGCTGGCTCTCGACGGAAGCCTGGAGCGGGCCATCAACCTCTGCGGCCTCCAGGCGGTTGCCAACGGCAATGCACGCTACCTGGAAAACGCTCTGGACCAGTCGCTCAATACCTTTACCGTCCTCTCCGGCCTCAAGGTGGGGCTGGCGGTGGTGGAGGGCACCGAGGTGGGCGTGGGCTTCGGCCTCCAGATCGGCGACGTCGTCCAAGCGGCCTACGACTTCGTGGATATCGCCTGGCGCACGGTACTGGGCGCCGGGGTCATCCTGGTGGGCACACGCTTTCTGCTGGAGGCCGCCCGTTTGGTGGACAGCTGGCTGCTGGCCGCGAGCCTGGCGGGAGTGCTGCTGAGCCTGCCGCTGCGCTGGTGGCTCCCACGCGCAACCGGACTGCAGCGGACGCTGCGCGACGCCAGCCTGCTGCTGGCGATTCTGGCCGCGGCCTTCTACGTCGTCCTGCCGCTTTCGGTCAGCGGCGGGGCGATGCTGTCGGCGCAAATCACGGAACCGGTGATGACCGAGGCCGAAACCGGCCTGGAGGCCCTGCGGGCCGAGCTCTTCCCCGGGGATGGGGACCCTGACAAGGGGTTTTTGGCCCGCTGGGGGGAGACCGGCAAACAGATCGAGCGATTGGCGGCGGGCGTCAGGGAGAAGGCTTCCGCCCTGATGGTCATGGGACTCAAGCTGATCGCCGGCTACCTTTTCGACTGTGTGGTCTTCCCGCTGGCCCTTTTCATTTTTTTCCTCTGGGCCACCCGGCTGATCGCACGCCACCTTTTCGGCCTGCAGAAGCGCCGGGAACTCAGGGAAGACCTGGATGCGGTGCTGCAAAGGGCCGGCCTGGGAAAACCCGCCCAGGCACCGGCGGCGCCCGCCGGCAGCCCATAACAGGGCAGCGCCGCGCGTTATCGTTCGGCTTTGAAGCAGGGTGGGCCGCGGGCGCAAGAGGCCTGCGAGGACGCGGCCCCGCCCGAAAGCGAGGAGCTATGACCCAACGCCACTGGCTGGTCAAATCGGAGCCCACGGAGTACGCCATCGACGATCTGGCGCGCCAGCCCGACCAGACCGACCACTGGGACGGCGTGCGCAACTTCCAGGCCCGCAATTTCATGCGCGACCAAATGCAGGTGGGCGACGGCGTCCTCTTTTATCACAGCGGGTCCAAACCGGCCGTGGTGGGCACGGCCGCGGTGGTGCGCGCCGGCTACCCCGATCACACCGCCTGGGACCCCCGCAGCAAGCACTTCGACGTAAGGAGCACGCCGCAAAACCCGGTCTGGTTCATGGTGGACATCCGCCTCGCCACCCGCTTCAAGCGGCCCGTGCCCCTGGCCGAGCTGCGGCGCATCCCCGAATTGGCCCAGATGACCCTGCTGCGCCGGGGCAACCGGCTGTCCGTGATGCCGGTCAGCGCCGAGGAATACGCGATCATCGTCGCAGCGGGCGCGCCCGGCTGAAGCCCGCCCCGGAAGGACCGGCATGTTTGCCCAAATCCAGAAGGCCGCCCGGCGTTTGCGGGGACGTGCCCACATCACGCCCATCATGACCTGCCGCACCCTCGACCAGCGGGTGGGGGCGGCGGTCCACTTCAAGTGCGAAAACCTCCAGCGCTGCGGGGCCTTCAAATTCCGCGGGGCATTCAACGCCATGGCACGGTTGTCGGCCGCAGAGAAAGCCCGCGGGGTGGTGGCCTTTTCCTCGGGCAATCACGCCCAGGCGGTGGCCCTGAGCGGACGCCTGCTGGGGGTGGCCGCCACCGTCGTGATGCCGGCCGACGCGCCGGCCATCAAGCGCGCCGCCAGCGAAGGCTACGGTGCCAGCGTGATCGAATACGACCCCCGCCGCGACGACCGCGAGGCAATCGCCCGCCGCCTGGTGGCCACCCGGGGATTTAGCCTGATCCCGCCCTTTGACCATCCGGACGTCATCGCCGGCCAGGGCACGGCCGCCCTTGAACTGCTCCAATCACTGGGAGAACTGGACCTGCTGCTGGTGCCCTGCGGCGGCGGCGGGCTTTTGAGCGGCTCTGCGATCGCCGCCAAGGCCCTCCACCCCGCCTGCCGGGTGGTGGGCATCGAACCGGCGCTGGCCGACGACGCCACCCGCTCCTTTCACAGCGGCCGTCTGCAGAGCGTTCACAATCCCGCAACCATTGCCGACGGCACCCGCACAGCGTCTTTAGGGCGCCTGACCTTCCCGCTGCTCAAGCAGTACGTCGACGATATGCGGACCGTTTCGGAAGAGGCCATCATGGCGGCCGTGCGCTTTCTCTTCCACCGGATGAAACTGGTGGTGGAGCCCTCCGGCGCCCTGGGTGCCGCGGCCCTGCTGAGCGGCGTCGTCAGGCCCCGGGGCCGCACCGGCGTCATCTTAAGTGGCGGCAACATCGATGCGGCCACCATGATCCGGATTTTGCGCTCCGGAGACGCCGAAGAGCCGCACCCACCGGCACCAGCCGGTACTTGAGTTGCCCGGCGCAGTCTGTTGAGGGGTCAAGCGAGATGCCGCCTGTGATGAGCAATATTGGGCTGGTGATGCTGGGCGGCGGCCTGGGCGCCGTCTGCCGCTATCTGTTGGGCCTCGCAGCCGCCGGCCTCTTGGGAACCCGCTTTCCTTTGGGCACGCTGGCGGCCAACATGACCGGCTGCCTGCTGATCGGGGTGGCCGTGGCGCTCTCGGCCCGGGTCCGGTTTTTCCCCCCGCCCGCCCGCCTGTTTCTGATGACCGGCTTTCTGGGTGGGCTGACCACCTTTTCCACCTACGCCCTGGAAACGGTGACCGGCAGCGGCAGCACCGGGGGTTTTATGGCCGCCGCCAACGTGGCGCTCAACAACCTCGGCGGCCTGCTGCTGGTTTTGGCGGGGATGGGCGTGGTCACGACCGTTTTCAGGGGGAAGTAAACGCCAGCCGGCAGCGGCCTCAGGA
Source organism: Desulfobacteraceae bacterium (assembly GCA_022340425.1). Taxonomy (NCBI): domain Bacteria; kingdom Pseudomonadati; phylum Thermodesulfobacteriota; class Desulfobacteria; order Desulfobacterales; family Desulfobacteraceae; species Desulfobacteraceae bacterium. Next base: position 30,740 of record JAJDNY010000089.1, read on the forward strand.
AGTTTCAGCTCGACAAACTATGTAATTTTCTTCCTATTTTCCGCCATCCTTTCCCGCACCTCCCCTTCCCCCACCCCGGCGCAACCCATCAACCCATTGATTTCACATTAATTTTTTTTTCCTGGGGCAGGCACTCAAATTGCTTGTTCCAAGGCCTGGGGAAAACAACAGCGGCCGGTGAAACCCCACGGGGGGTCTCGCCGGGTTTTCGCCGCCGGCACGTAACACCCGCCCGGAGAGGAGCAGCCGGGTCCGATCCGTGGGTTTTTGGCGCAACCGTCGGCAGCGCTTGGGCCCGCAAGCATTCAAATCAACCCCAAACCGGGAAAGCACCATGCAGCCAACCACCTCAGCGCCCACCGTGCAAGCCGGCGCCTGGATCATCGCCGATGGCCGTTTTCTGAAGCGGCAGCAAGACGCGCCGGGGTCGGAGAGCACCCGGGGACCGATGCGGGAATACCGCATCTCCGATCTCGGCCGCTACCTGCTCTGCCCCCACCCGATTGAGATCGAAAAGCGGCTGGTGGGCTGCGAGGTGGTGTTTCCACCCGGCTGGCGCCAGTCGGCGGCCTACCGCCTGCGCCGGCTTCTGCCCGGACGCGGCGGCGCGACCGCCGCGGGCCCCCTGGCCCCCTCGGAGGTGCTGATAGCGGAGAGCGCCAGCGGCACCCCCGCGCTCCAGGACCCGGATCTGGAGGCGCACCTGGCAAAGCTTGAAACGGCGCTCAAAGCCTACAACCCCGTTCTGGCCCGCTTGGAGAACCTGGAGTCGCAACGGGTGGTCGATCTCAAGGGGGTTTGCACGGACGCCGGCGGCCAGCGCTCCCGCCTCAACCTGCGCGGCAGCCTGACGGAAAAGCGCGACTACATCGCCAAGCACTTGAACCGGACGGTGAGGGTGGTCATCGAAAAAGCCCATCTGACCGACGGTCTGTTTGAATTGCAAGGCTTTGATTTCAAAGCCTTTGATCCCCGCAGGCACCACCGCCTGATCCGTTTCCTGGGGCCGTCCAAGGGACAAGCCTGGGTTCTGAACAGCGACGGCAGCATCGCCTTTCAGGTGGCGGATATCCGCCTGTTGCAGCACCTTCAGCTTTTCCAGCAAGCCATCGACGCCACCGCGACCTTTCGGGAGGCCCTCGAAGCCTGCACCCTGGGCGGGGCCAAGGCATTCAAGCTCTACTTCAACCAGCGCCTCGCCATCGACTATGCCAAGGCGGGACTCCCGGCCCTTTACCAGAGCGTCATCGACGCCCACCCCCTGAACTCCGAGGCTCGCCGGGCGCTCATCGACTCCCTCAACCAGCGGCAGTACGGGATCGCCTTCAACTACCTGCCCGACTCCGGCCCCGGGGCGCCGAAGCTCTTCACCCACATCGCCGTGATGCACGACCTGCGGGCCCTGGACCCCCTGCGGAAGGAACTGCCGCTGGTCTACTCCGAGATCAACAAACGCGCGTGGGCCTCCGAAGCCGGGCGCTACTACCTGCTGGACGCCATCAAGGGGAGCAAGCATGAGCCGTAACTACTCGGCCAACGACTACCGCTGGATCCAGGAGTTGATGAGCTATCCGGAAAAACTGGAAAGGCGCCTCTCCTTTTTCGAGGACACCGCCGATATCCGCCTGCCGGAAGACCCGGTGGAACGGGTCATCTTTCAGGACCGGGCCAAGGCGGCCATCCGCAAAATCGCCCACAACAAGGGCCACATCCTGATGGTCGGCCGCCCGGGAACCGGCAAGTCTCTGCTGGCCGACATGTTCCGCGAGGTTCTGGAGCGCTCCATGGGCGACTACCTGCGGCCGCAAAAGGCCATTGCGGCGTATCCCGGCAAGGACAGAAACCATGTCCGCTTCGCCTACGAGCTTCCCGAAAAACTCGACCAGCGCCTGGAGAGCATCGGCCGCGAGATCGAGGCGGCGGCCCAGCATGGCGAGGATTTCAGCCTGGGCGAGCAGATCGATGCCGTCCGCAAGGTCAAGACCGGTCTGGTCTGGGGCACCGCAGCCGGTGCCCTGGCCGGCCTGTTTTTCCCCCCGGCCCTGATCGCCGCCGGCCTCTGCGCCATGGGCGCGATCTTCCTTTTCATGCAGGAAAACAGCCACCGCGCCCAGGAGCAGATCCAGCGTCAGGGCATGGGCGGCCGGCGCCTGCTGGCCAAACAGCTCACCGACCAGCTGCCCGAGGTGCTCTACGACCCGCGCCGCGACCGCGAGTTGATGGCGCGGGTCTCGGAACCCGACGCTCGCAGCATGAAAGGCGGTTTTCGCCACGATCCCTACCAGTCCGGCGACCTGCAGACCCCGGCCCACAAGCGCACCTACCTCGGGGCGCATGCGCGCGCGCCGATCATCTACATCGACGAACTCAAGACCCTCGTCAAGGTCGGCTACATGGCCGACCTGCTGGAGATCATGCAGAACCAGCGCTATGTCCTCGAGGGGGGCCGCAATGCCGGCAGCGGCGCGGCCGACCGCTCGGAAAACCACCTCAAGGCCGACAACATCATCATCGCCTGCTGCAACCACGACACCCTGGCCTACCTCCAGGCGGAAGGCGACGGGGCGTTCCTCAGCCGAATCGAGGACCGCGGGGAAATCATCCAGATGGAAAGCGCGGTTGCCGAAAGCTCGGACACGGTCCGCCAGGTAGCGCAGTACATCAAGCAGGAGATCGACGGCCTGGCAAAGGAGTTTAGCCGGGTCTGGGGGGAGATCATCTCACGGGAGGGGCACGCGGGGGTCCGCCGCCGCAGCGAAAAGATCTTCGGCCGCAGCCTCCCCCGGGAATACAGCTTGACGGCCCGCGAATTTTCCCGCGGGGCGGTGCTGGAGATCATCCGCGAGCTTCGCTGCCGGGCGGCCGACGGCAAGTTGAGCGCCATCCTGCGGCCGATCAACGGCATCCTCCGGACGGCCGAGCATGAGGCCATCCTGGAAAACGCCCCGCGGGTGGAGGCCGCCCACGTGCGCCGGGCGCTGGCGCTGCACCTGAGTCTGGAGGGGGCCCTCAACCGCGAAATCCAGGAGCACAAGAAGGACCTCAAGAAGTACATCAGCGCCATGACCGACGCCGTCGGCTACGTGGTGGGCCTGGCCGTGATCCACTCCCGCGCCAGCGGCCAGATGTACGGCCAGCCGCTGCCAATCCACTGCCAGATCAACGCCGGCACCTCCGACACCGTCATCGCCCCCGGCAAAACCGGCGACATCGCCAAGGCCGCCGCCCAGAATGTGCGCGCCTCCATCAAGAAGGTGCTCAAAACCATCGGTGCGCCCTATGTGGGCTACGAGATGCATGTGGAATACATCCAGGCCCACGGCGGCGTGGAGGGCGACAGCGCGTCGGTGGCCATGGACGTGGCCCTGATTTCGGACTTCATCCAACAGCCGGTCAACCAGACCTACGGGGTGACCGGTTCCCTGACCGGCGACATCATCCTAGCGGTGGGCGGGGTCACCGAGAAGCTGCGCGCCATCATGGATCCCGACCTGGGAATGCTGGGGGCCTGCATTCCCTGGCAGAACAAGCACGACATCGAACCCCTGCTGATCAACGCGCAGTTCGAATACACCCAACTGGAGGAGATCCCGGGGATCCGCATCTTCCGCCAAAAGGACCGCCAGGCGCCGTTCGACATCTTCTTCTGCCGGACCAAGTACCACGCCTACACGGTCCTCATGGGGCTGAAACGCGAGGCGGTGGAGCTTCGCATGGCGGCCAGGACCCGGCGGGACCTGGAACTGCTTCAGCGGATGCGGCGCAGCGCCGGAGACACCGGGCAAAAAAGGGCCGCGGACGAAACGGCCGATGCGGCCGCCGCCCCTGCGGCCCCCTGAAGCCCACCGCCCCCAGGCCTCAGGCGCCTTTCATCAGCTTGCGCAAGACGTAGGGCAGGATGCCGCCGTTTTCGAAGTAGTCGACGTCCACGTCGGTGTCCAGCCGCACGCGCACCTGGAACTCCACCTCGCGGCCGTCGCCGCGGACGGCCTTGACCGCCAGCTGCTTGCGGGGCTGCATCTCCTCCACCCCGCTGATGGTGAAGGTCTCGGAGCCGTCCAGGCCCAGCGATTGCCAGCTGTCGCCGTTTGAGAACATCAGCGGCAAAACCCCCATGCCCACCAGGTTGCTGCGGTGAATGCGCTCGTAGGATTCGGCAATCACCGCCCGCACGCCCAGCAGCGTGGTCCCCTTGGCGGCCCAGTCGCGGGAGGAGCCGGTGCCGTACTCCTTGCCCCCCAGTACCACCAGCGGGACCCCTTCGGCTTGGTAGGCGCTGGCCGCCTCGTAAACGGCGACTTCCTCGCCATCCGGGAATTTTCGCGTGAAGCTGCCCTCCCGGGGGGACACCAGCTGGTTTTTGATCCGGATGTTGCCAAACGTCCCGCGCATCATGACCTCGTGATTTCCGCGGCGGGAGCCGTAGGAGTTGAAATCGTCGACGGCCACGCCCTGGGCGCGCAGGTACTGGCCGGCGGGGTAGGACTCGGGGATCGCCCCGGCGGGTGAAATATGGTCGGTGGTGACGCTGTCGCCCAAAACCAGCAGGGCCCGGGCGGCGCGGATATCACCGGGCTTTTTGAGCTCCAGGTCGAACCCCTGGAAGTACGGCGGGTTCTTGATGTAGGTGGAGTCAGGGTCCCAGGCGAAGGTCGTGCTTTCGGTCACCGGCAGGGCCTGCCAGAACTCGTCGCCCTCGAAAATCCGACCGTACTCCTCGGCGTAAAAGGCCTGCTTGACGTGCTGGCCAGCCAGCGCGGCGATTTCCTCGGCACTGGGCCAGATATCCTCGAGATAGACCGGCTGACCGTTGGGGTCCAGGGAAAGCGGTTCGGCGGTGAGGTCGATGTCGATCCGGCCGGCCAGGGCGAAGGCCACCACCAGCATCGGCGAGGCCAGAAAGTTGGCCTTGATGCTCTGGTGGATGCGGGCCTCGAAGTTGCGGTTGCCCGAGAGCACTGCGGCCACGGTCAGATCGTTTTCCGCGATGATCTTCTCGATGGCGGGGTGCAGCGGCCCGCTGTTGCCGATGCAGGTGGTGCAGCCGAAGCCCGCCAAATGGAACCCCAGGGCATCGAGGTAGGGGCTGAGGCCGGCGTCCTGCAGGTAGCGGACCACCACCTTGGACCCCGGGGCCAGAGAGGTTTTGACGTAGGGCGGGACGCGGATGCCGCGCGCCACGGCCTTCTTGGCCACCAGGCCGGCACCCAGCATCACGGAGGGGTTGGAGGTGTTGGTGCACGAGGTGATGGCGGCGATCACGATACTGCCGTCGCCGATGCGGTAGTGGTTGCGGTTGAGGCCCACATCGAACCACTTTTTTTCGCCGGGCTGACAGCCCTCCTGGCGGGCGGTGCGGCTGCCGGATTCGTTGTGAAAGGTGGAGATATCGGCAATTTCGGTGTCCCGGTCGTAGCGGCAGCCCAGAACCTTGGCGAAGGACGCCTTGAGATCGCCGAGCAGAATGCGGTCCTGGGGCCGCGCCGGACCGGCCACGGCGGGCTGCACCGCGCCGAGATCGAGCTCCAGCACCTTGGTGTACTCGGGCGTCTCGGCGTCGGTGTAAAACAGTCCCAGGGCCTTGGCGCAGGCCTCCACGCGCTCGGCCCGTCGGGAGCGGTTGGTGGTGTGCAGGTAGGCGATGGTCTTTTCGTCGATGGGAAAATAGCCCAGGGTGGCGCCGTATTCCGGGGTCATGTTGGAGATCGTCGCACGATCGGTGACCGTCAAATTCTTCATTCCGGGGCCGAAAAACTCCACGAACTTCTCCACCACCCCCTCGGCGCGCAGCATTTGGGTTACCGCCAGGACCAGATCGGTGGCCGTCACCCCCGCCTGCAGGACGCCGTGGATGCGCACCCCGATCACCTCGGGGATCGACATGTAGTAGGGCTGCCCCAGCATCACGGCCTCGGCCTCGATGCCGCCAACTCCCCATCCCATGACCCCGATGCCGTTGATCATGGGGGTGTGGGAGTCGGTCCCCACCAGGGTGTCCGGGTAGGCCAGGGCCGCCCTTTCGGCTTCCTCGGCGATGATCACGCGGCCCAGATACTCCAGGTTGACCTGGTGGCAGATGCCGGAGTTGGGGGGAACCACGTTGAAGTTGCGAAAACTCTTCTGGGCCCACTTGAGCAGGCCGTAGCGTTCCCCGTTGCGGTCGTATTCCCGGGCGACGTTGTCGCGCAGGGCGTTTACGGTGCCGAAATAATCCACCTGAACCGAGTGGTCGACGATCAGCTCCACCGGCACCAGCGGATTGATTTTTTTGGGATCGCCACCCAGGGTTTTGACCGCATCCCGCATGGCGGCCAGGTCCACCACCGCCGGCACCCCGGTGAAATCCTGCATCAGAACCCGGGCGGGATGGTAGGGAATCTCCACCGGGGTGTCGTAGGATTTCTGCCAGCCGGCGATCTGGCGCAGGTCCTGCTCGCGGACCACCCTGCCGTCGAGTTTGCGCAGCAGGTTCTCCACCAGGATGCGGATGGCGAAGGGCAGCCGGCCAATGGGTGCGATCCCGTCCTTTTCAAGCTTTTTTATGTCGTAGATCCGGAAGCTTTTTCCGCCAACGTTAACCTTCCGGATAAAATCTTCTCTCTGCATGCGGTCCTCCCCTGTGGATGGATGATGGGAACGTGAGCGTGATGCGGTGGCGTCGTTGAAATCGGTCCCGGCAAGCCTCCCGCGCGATCCTCTATAGGTGCGGCGGTTTCAGCTGACCACCCAGACCGTGGCTTCCTTGGTGTGGTCCACGATTTTCGAGGAGACGCTGCCGAAGAGAAACTCCTCGGTGCGCGTGCGCCCCTTGCGCCCCACCACCAGGGTGCCAAAGTCGTCGGGCCGCTCCTGCAGGATGCACTCGGCCAGGGAGGGGCAGTATTTGATGGTGCTGCGGGTCTTGACCGCCTCCTCGGAGAAACCGGCGCTCAGCAGGATCTCGCGGTAGGCGGCGAGCAGCTGGGTGATGCGCTCGCCTTCGCGTTCCATCCAGGCATCCCTTTCGGCTGCGGTCGGGAAAAAGTCTTCCTCCGGCTCCGCAATCACGTGCAGCACGGTCACCTTGAAACCCGGCGTGCCGCCCAGCAGCTCGGCCACGTATTCCACCGCCCGGCGGGAGTTGTCGGAGTCGTCGACGGCTATCAGGATGTTGCGATTGGGACCCTTCACAGCTACCCCCTTTCAAAAATGTTCCGCGATTGAACCGCGGCGGCTGCCGGCGCTGGCGTCGAAGCGGGGCGGCCACCGGCAGACTGCGGCTGCCAAAGGGCTGCAGCACACAAACCACATGACGCGCAAAGCCCGGTCCAGCATGGGTGCCGAAGTCGGTGGACAAGCGGCATGCCCGTGGCCCGCCCAGCACGCGCCTGGCCGAGAGCCTTCAGGCCAGGGCCGCGCGCACCTCCCGCAGATCCTCCAGCAGCTCCCTTGTGTTGAGATAAAAGCGGTTGGTGGTTTCGGAAAAATGCATCAGGATCCGGTTGAGCGGCTTGGGGAGGTAGGGAAAAATCTTGCGAAGGTTCACGACCCGGTTGCGGAAAACGATATTGATGTCCCCGCCGGTCAACTCCGCCGCCCCGTGAACCCCCGCCATCACGTCCTTGACCAGGATGTCGCCCTTGCCGACGATAAACGCCAGGACGTTGCCCAGGCCGAAAAGATCGTAACCGTAGATGTTTTCGCGGTGGCGGTAGTTGAAGTCAAAATCGATCCAGCGGTAGCGGCCGTCGTGGGAATCGATCAGGATGTGGTCGCGCCGGATGTCGCCGTGTTTCTCCCCGTTGTCGTGCAGCAGCAGGATGGCGGCGACGCAGTCGATGAACTGGTCCAGGACTTCCGGAAAGACCTTGGTGAAGTAATCCTCATGGCTGTCGGGCAGCCCCGTGATAAAGTGGTCGAGGGTTTTCCCCTGGATCAGGTCCAGAATCCGGACGACGTTGCCGCGCTCATCGGTGATCGACACGCCCTGCATGAAATTGGGCAGGCCTTTGACCAGCGCCAGGATGCGCGCCTCCTTGCGCGGGCTGCGGAAACACTCGAAGGCGATCCCCCCGACGGTGGCCGTGAAGCGCTCGTAAAACACCAGCTTGATAATTTTCTTTTCCCCGTCGGCGAGCCTCACCGCCCGTTTGACCCAGTATTTCTCCTGTTCGTCGATCCCGAAGCGCCCTTCCTTGGCGTTGGTTCGGACCAGATAGGGGACACCGTCCAGCAGCACGACGTCGTTGTAGTCGACCCGGTAGTAGTCGGAGGTGTCCGTGATGATGTTCAGGCGAGGGGGAAGCGCATCGGCTTTCACCCAGCGGCCAGCCATCGTCAGAAGCTCTTCCTGAGAAAAGGGTTGGGTGGTGGTGGTCATGCAGCCCCCCGGACGAGGTCTGAGCTGCAAAAGCGCAGCAGGCTTGGAAAGTATCGGAAAGGATAGATAAAGGCGCCGTGGATGTCAATTATAAAACTCTTGAAAAAAAGCCCGAATCGGATATCTTGTTTAAACACAGCAACGGTCGCGCCCCCCGCGCGGCAGTCGGCCCGGACACCCCCGTCACCCCTGCCCCCAGCGGGCGGCGCAACCTCTTTTGGAGGTTTTAGAATCCCGTGGTTGCCCGCCACCCCCCATCATCAGCGGCCCCAACGCCGTCCGCAGGCGCCATCCTGCTGCTGGTGCTTTGGGCTGTGCTGGCAACCCCGCCCCCGGCGGCCGCCGAAAACGGGTCCGAGACCACCAAAGGGACCGCGACGCTGGTCCGGGCGGTCATGTGCGATGGCATCGAGAACTTCGCCCCCGTCAACCCAGCGGTGGTCTTTCCCATCACCATCGGCAAAATATTCTGTTTCACGACCTTCGATCCGGTCGCCGCGAAAACCTTCATCCATCACGACTGGTACTGCCGCGACAAGCTCTGCAAAAGGGTCAAGCTGGACCTCCAGCCGCCACGCTGGTCGACCTACAGCAGCATTCAGCTGCGGGAGGAGGACAAGGGCCCCTGGCACGTGAACATCACCGCCTCGGACGGCAAGGTCCTCCAAAGCCTGCGGTTCAGCATCACCGACTGATCGCCCATGAAAAATCTCCTCTTGCCGCTCACCAGCATCCGCTGGCAGGACATCATCGACATCATCCTGAACAGCTACATTCTCTTCCGCTTCTATGTCATTTTCCGGGGAACCAACGCCTTTCGCGTCCTGATTGCCATCGTCGTGCTGTGGTTCAGCCAGCGCATCGCGGTCTATGCCGGTCTGATCGTGACCAGCTGGGCGATCCAGGCTATCACCGCGGTGGCGGCGATCATCATCATCGTGGTCTTCCGCAACGAAATCGGCAGCGTCCTGCAGGCCAAAACGGTCAAGACGCTGCTGTGGGATTTCGCCCGCAAAACGGCCGACACCCCGGTGGCGGTCCTGCTGGAGGCCGTCTATGAACTGAGCCGCACCCACACCGGTGCGCTGATCGTCCTGCCGGCGCGCGACAGCCTCGAGGAGGTGGTGCATGCCGGCATCCCGTGGAACGGCCAGGTTTCCAAGGAGATGCTCCTCAGCATCTTCTGGCCCGACAACCCGGTGCACGACGGGGCCGCAATCCTCCAGGGCAGCAGGGTCCGGGAGGTGGGCGCGATCCTTCCGCTGTCACGCAACAAGAGTCTGCCCTCCTACTACGGCACCCGTCACCGGGCCGGTCTGGGGTTGAGCGAGCAGACCGATGCGATGGCCATTATCGTATCCGAGGAGCGCGGCAACGTGACCGTCGCCAGAGGCGGGCGTTTGGTGGAAATCCAGAAAATGGCGGAGCTGGGCGAAGTGCTCCAAAACCATTTGGGCGGCGCCCAAGGCAAGGACCGGCCTCCCCGGGGGGAAAAGCGGGAGCTGGTGATCGCGGCCCTGGTCTCTTTTCTTTTCGTGCTGGGGATCTGGTTTAGCTTCTCGCGCGGGCAGGAGGCCCTGTTCACCCTGGAGGTCCCGATCCAGTACTACAACCGTTCCCCCGAAATGGAGATTGTGAACACCTCATCGGACAACGTGCGCCTGAACCTCACCGGGGCCGACGCCTTGATCCGGACCATCCGCCCCGAGCATGTGGCGGTGCGCATCAATCTGGCCAACGGCCAGATCGGCCGCAACACCTTCGCCATCGCCCAGAACGATATCCGCCTGCCGCCCGGCATCGTGATCGAACGCGTGGAGCCTACCACGGTCACGGTCGTCCTGGATGCGCTGATGGAAAAAGAGCTGCCGGTGCAGGTCGACTGGGTGGGAAGCCTGCCGCCCGACCTGATCATGGTGTCGGCGACGGTCACTCCGGCCACCGTCCGGGTATACGGCGGCAGCCTGATGGTCCAGGATATCGGCACGATCTACACCGAGCCGCTGCCCCTGGACGACATCCGCAAAAGCGGCAGCCTCACGGCCAACCTGGTCCTCTCCCCGCCCTCCCTGCGCCTGGCACCCGACAGCCGCGAGCGCGTCGCCGTCGCCTACGTGGTGAAGCGCAGGAGCGCGCCAGAAGAACCTTGAAGACGGGCCGCAGGGGTTCTCAGCCGACTCACGGGCTCAGCACCGTCCGGATGCGCCCCATGGCCTTTTTGACGTTGTCCAAGCTGTTGAAGGCGCTGATGCGAACATAGCCCTGGCCGCACCTGCCGAAGCCGGCGCCCGGGGTGGTGACCACCCCGGCTTTTTCCAGCAGGAGGTCAAAAAAACCCCACGAGTCCGTCCGGCCGGCGACCCAGATGTAGGGGGCGTTTTCGCCGCCCACGCTGCGGTAGCCCAGGGCGTCCATCTCCTGGCGGATAAGGGCCGCGTTTTGGAGATAACCATCGATCAGGGCCCGGATCTCGCGTTGGCCCTCGGGGGAGTAAACCGCCTCGGCCGCGCGCTGCACCGGATAGGAAACGCCGTTGAATTTGGTCGTGTGGCGTCGATTCCAGAGGGCGTGCAGGCTGTGGGCGTGCCCCCCGCGGTCATAGCCCACGCAATCCCGGGGCACCACGGTGTAGGCGCAGCGGGTGCCGGTGAAACCGGCGGTTTTGGAGAAGCTGCGAAACTCGATGGCCACCTGGCGGGCCCCCTCGACCTCGTAGATCGAATGGGGCAGCGCATCGTCCCGGATAAACGCCTCGTAGGCGGCGTCAAACAAGATCAGGGCCCGGTTCTCGCGGGCAAAAGCGACCCACTCGGCCAGTTGCGCCCGGGTGATCGTGGCCCCCGTAGGATTGTTGGGAAAGCACAGGTAAATCAGGTCCACCGGGGCGTCGGGCAGCGCGGGGATAAAGCCGTTTTCAGCCGTGCTTTCCAGATAGACCATGCCCCCGTAGCGATCGGCTTCGAACCGGCCGCTGCGGCCGGCCATGACGTTGGTATCCACGTAAACGGGGTAGACCGGGTCGGGAATGGCCACCCGGGCATCGGTGGCAAACAGCTCCTGGATATTGCCGGTATCGCACTTGGCGCCGTCGCTGACGAAAATTTCATCGGGCTGGATCTCGGCCCCGCGCGCCTGGAAATCAGTGCGTGCGATCTTCTCCCGCAGAAACGGGTAGCCCTGTTCGGGCCCGTAACCCCGGAAGGTGCTGTCCGCGCCCATCTCCTCCACGGCCGCATGCAGCGCCCGGATGCAGGCCGGGGGCAGCCCGCGGGTGATGTCGCCGATGCCCAGCTTGATGATCTCCTGCTCGGGATGCGCCGTCTGGTAAGCCGTCACCCGTTTGGCGATCTCCGAAAAAAGATAGGAAGACTGCAGCTTCAGGAAATTCTCATTGATTCTGATCATGCACCACCTCTGGCAAAGACGTTTGCGGTCGCAGCCGGCGGGCCGGCCCGTTTTTGGCCGGGGACTATAGAGGAAAGCCCCCGGGCTGTCAATCGCCCCTGAATGGCACCCGTCGGTGGCACCTGGCAGGGGGAAAACCCCCTCGGGTCCCGCCGCCAAACCCTTTGGAGAACAGGAGCCTCCATGATTCGAACCGCCATCCCAGGCTTTGGCCAACTGGAGATCGCCCATCTGGTGCTGGATTTTAACGGCACCCTGGCCGTGGACGGGGAGCTGCTTGCCGGGGTCAAGGCGCTGCTCGGCGACTTGGCCCGCAAGCTGACCGTGCATGTCCTCACCGCCGACACTTTCGGCACCGCCCGCAGCCAGCTGGAGGGGGCCGCCTGCCGCTTTTCGGCCCTTCCCGAGGGAGACCAGGACCTGGCCAAAGACCGCTACGTGCAGCAGCTGGGCGCGGGGCAGACCGCCTGCATCGGCAACGGCCGCAACGACCGCCGCATGCTTCGTTCCGCCGCCCTGGGGATCGCCGTCATTTTAGGGGAAGGGGCGGCGGTCGAAAGCCTGCTGGCCGCGGATATCGTCTGCACCGATATCCGCGATGCCCTGGCCCTGCTGACCCACCCTTTGCGGCTGACCGCCAGCCTGCGTTCGTGAGATGCCCGGGACCCCGCCCGGCGGAGGCCGGACAGGGCAGCGGCCGCCGCCGCTGACAGCACCCGGTGCGCCGCAAGCCGCCGGGCGCGGTCGCCGAAACAGTCTTGGCGGGCTGACACCGACCGCGGCCCTTGGCATTCCGGCCGTTCCCGGGGCCTACATCCTGATACTGCGTCTGATCCACCCGCAGCGGATCAGGATCGGCCGCCTGGGGCTCTTGCGATTTGCCAGCGGCCGCTACGCTTACGTCGGCAGCGCCTGCGGGCCGGGGGGACTGCGGGCGCGCATCGGCCATCACCTGCGGGCGGCGGCGCGGCCGCACTGGCACATCGATCATCTCAGAGCGGCCGCTGGGGTGGCGGCGGTCTGGTTCGCAGCCGGCGACCGCCGCCTGGAGACGCTTTTCGCAAAGATCTTGGACGATCACCGGACCCACTTCAGCCCGGTCGCCGGGTTCGGGGCCTCCGACAGCCGGGACTGCACGCATCTGTTCCGTATCCGGCGAAAGGCGGGGGCCAATTGGTTTGCCCAACGCCTGAGACCGCTTTTTTCGGAGACGCGTCTGCTGCGCTGGCTGCCGTCTGATTAAGCTTGATTCGCGGGGCGCGACCTGATAAGCGAAAGTCCAGCCACCGCATGGTAGGAACCGTTAGGGCGACACCTGCTGTCGACCCGTCTGTTCCGCGCGCGGACGGCCATCAGCCCGGGCCGCCACAGGATTTGTGCGAGAAAACGTTGCCTCCACTTCTGCGGCCCGGGCTTCCTTTTGCCCCCCGCTACCCCCCGATGGAGCACATCTGCCCGTTCACCGGAAGGTGCCGGTCGACCGCCAGACAGTGGTCGATGGGCTTGCGCCGCACGGCCGCGGCAAAGATCTCGGCCAGCTCGCGGTCGCTGCACCCCCGCCGCAGCGCGGTTTTGACGTCCTCGTGGTGGTCGGCCAGCAAACAGGGGCGCAGCTGCCCGCTGGCGGTCAGGCGCAGACGATTGCAGTGGTTGCAGAAATGATGACTGAGGGCGCTGATGAAGCCGATTTCGCCGGGGGCGCCGGCGAAGCGGAAGCGCCGCGCCGGGCCGTCGAAAACCCCTTGGTCGACGGGGGTCAGGGGGCCCAGGGCGCTGAGGCGGCGCCTGATTTCGGCGGTCAACAGCAGTTGGTCGGTGTTCAGGCGGGATTTGCCGATGGGCATGAACTCGATGAAGCGGACGTGGAAGGGATAGGCCAGGGAGAGACGCGCCAGGTCCAGCAACTCGTCGTCATTGACCCCGATCAGGGCGACGGCGTTGATCTTGATGGGCGCAAAACCGGCATCCAGCGCGAGCCTGATGCCCTCCCAGACCGTGTCGAAGCGGTCAAAGCCCGTTACCCGGCGGTATTTCTCACGGCTCAGGGTGTCCAGACTGACGTTGAGACGCCGGACGCCGGCCTGCTGGAGGCGCTCGATGTTCGCCTTGAGCAGCACGCCGTTGGTGGTCAGCGACACATCCTCCAGCCCGGCCATGTGGTTTAGCTCCGCGAGGAAATCGTAGACCCCCTGACGGACCAGGGGCTCGCCGCCGGTCACGCGCACCTTGGTGATCCCCATCCCGACCCCCACCCGGATCACCCGCAGGATCTCCTCGTAGCGCAGGATTTCGGAATGCGAGAGCTTGGCTATGCCTCCCGGCGGCACGCAGTAGATGCAGCGCAGGTTGCAGCGATCGGTGATGGACACCCGCAGATAGTTCAGATGGCGGTTGTAGGGGTCGACAAGTTTACTGGCAGCCAAGGGGTCGCTTCCTTTCTGGTTGGATCAGCGGCAGGTGGCGCCGCTTTCAGGCCGCGCCGCGCTTGAACCTGGCACGATATTCCGGAATCTGGACCATCGGCGGCCGCTCCAAGCCCTCGATCCGAAAAATGTCCGGCTGGTAAGCGTTGCGTACCAGGTTGTACTGGATCATCTCGTTGTGGAGTTCCCCGCGGCAGTCCATCAGGTCCATCTGCTGAAGCCGCTGGCAGAAGGTTTTCAGAATTACAAAGGCCATCTTGCCCAGCGCCCGGGTGTCCTGGTTGCGGTGAATGCGCTTTTCCAAGTCCACCTGGGCCATCACCGCCAGCCCCCGCTGCTGGTAGATATCCAGGATCATCGTGGTTTCCACCGCGTAGCCGATGGGGAACGGAATCTCTTCGAACACTTCGCGGAAGCCGGCATACTCGCCTGAGAGCGGCTGCAGAATCTGGGTCAGTTCCGGGAAAAACAGCGAAAAAAGCGGCCGGATCACCAGTTCGGTCACCCGGCCGCCGCCGGTGGGCCGGATCTTGTTTTTGCCGATGGCAATCGGACGGTCGTAAAAGGCCTTGCTGTACTTGATGGTATCGGACATCAGCAGGGGGCCTAACAGGCCGTAGGCAAAGCGGTGGTGGATATTTTTAATGTCCGCATCAAGATACACGATAATATCGCCGCGGGTGATGTAAAGCGCCTTCCAGAGGTTCTCGCCCTTGCCGCGAAAAGCCCCGAGGTGCGGCAGGATGTCAGCGGCGCTGTAAACGTCCGCCCCGTAGGCGGCCGCCACCTCCAAGGTCTGGTCGGTGGAGCCCGAATCCACCACGACGATTTCGTCGATCAGGGGACGCCGGGTCATGAGTTCGGATTTCAGGATCACGATCTCTTTGGCGATGGTCTTTTCCTCGTTGAGGGTCGGCAGGCAGAGCGAGATGGAGAGATTTTTGCGCTCCTTGAGCGCCACCAGCCGCTTGAGGTCGCTGAAGGCCGAGTAGTGAAATGTATTGCTTTCAAGCCAGCTTTTCATCGTCGCAGACTCCGCTGTCGATGGCCCGGATGATCCCCACCACCTGTGCGATACCGGTGAACAGGGGCGCGATTTCGATGGAAGCGTCCTCGCGGTGGAAATTATGCCCGTGGGTCAGGCCCACGGTGACGGCGGGAATTCGGCGGGAGAGAAAAATAGAGAGTTCCGACTCGCTGGGTTCGCTGAGGGGCTTGAGGTTGAGGGCCTTCATGACCGCCACCGTGCTTTTGACCAGGGGGTGCCGATAGGGCAGGCGGGAGGCCTTGATGTTGCTGATGGTGTCCAGCGTCAGGTCCACCTGGTGCTCGTGCACGATGCCGTCCACGATGTCCTGAATATCGTCCAAGACCTGCCGCACCATGCGATCGACATCGCTCTGGATCTCGAAGCCGAGGGTGGCGTTGTAGGCGATCAACCCATGCTTGAAGCCGCCCGCGATCTTGCCGATGATCACCCGGGCCCTGGGCCGCTGGGGCAGCCGCAGCTGCAGCAGCTGGTTGATGACCTCGTTCAGCACCAGAATGGCGTTGGGCCTGAATCGCTGCACCGCCGGGTTTTCGGGTGCAACCCGGCAGGTGATGTCACAGCGGATCATGCCGTCGGCGGTGTAGTTCAGACGTCCCAGTTCGGTGCCCTCCACCACCACCGCCCCCCGGATGGGTGTCGACCAGGTTTTCAGCAGATGCCGAACCCCCCTTAGATTGCCGCGGCCCAGGGACTGGATCACGCCCGCCAGGACGATATCCGACTGAAAGCGCAGGTTGAGCCGCCGGAAGATTTCGGGCATGGTGGCCAGCACGCCGACACTGGCCGAGTTGTCGGACACCCCCGGCCCCGAAATGGTGTTGCGCTCGACGCTGAAATTGTGATCGACGTCGGCGGGGAAAAAGGTGTCCAGGTGGGCGACGATAAAAATCGGCGGTTTGTTGCGCGACGCGCCGCGAATGATCCCGATGGGGTTGCGGTAGCCGTCGAAGGTGCACTCGTCCACCTGGAATTCGGCCAGACGCTCGAGAAAAGCGGCCGCCCGCTGTTTTTCCTTGAAGGTCGGCGCCGGAATCTGTCCCAGCAACACGATGTTGGCCAGAATACATTCCTTGAGGGCGGCGATGGTCTCCACAGATGCCGGAAGTTCTTCCAGGTAGCGGGTCATGGAGCCCTCCTCGGCCCTTGCCGGGATGCGCAGGCAGCACCCGCGGGCTGCGCGCGCGGGGCCCTGCGCCCGCACCCGCCGACGGGGTGGGTGGCGGCCGTTGAAACGGCGCCCGTCCTGGCGGTGGTCAGGGCCGGGTCAGGGCCGGGTGTAGAAACTCAGGATCGCTTCGCACAAACCAGCGATGGTGTATGTCTCGGCGCTGATGTGAACCTCAAAACCGAGCCCGCGGGCAGTCTCGCTGGTGATGGGGCCGATGCTGGCGACCGTCACCCCCGCCATCAGGCGCGCAAAGTCCGCCTGCGGCAGCAGCGCCTTGAAGTTTTTGACGGTCGAGGAGCTGGTGAAGGTGACCAGGTCGATCCGGCCATCTTCCAGATGCTGCCGCAGGGTTTCGGCCCCATCGCCGACCGCCAAAGTTTCATAGGCGGTCACCTCATCGACGACGGCCCCCTGGGCCCTCAGGGCCTCGGGCAGCACCGAGCGGGCCTCGCGCGCCCGGGGCAGCAGAATTTTTTTCCCGCGCACGTCCTGGCGCGCAAATGCCGCCGCGACCGCCTCGGCCCGGTAGCTGTCGGGCAGAATATCGGTGGTCAGCCCGAAGGCGCGCAGCCCTTCGGCCGTGGCCGGACCGATGGCCGCGGTCCGCAGGTGTCCCAGGGCCCGCACGTCGCGGCCCCGGGCGAAGAGGCGCTCGAAAAAAAAGCGCACACCGTTGACGCTGGTGAACACGATCCAGTCATAGGATGCCAGGTGGGCGATCGCCCGCTCCAGGGGGGCCCCGTCGGTGGCCGGCACCACCCGGATGGTGGGGCATTCCAGGCATGCCGCGCCCAGCTCGGAGAGCGCGCGCAGCAGGTCGCTGGCCTGCTCCCGGGCGCGGGTGACCACCACCGTCCTGCCCATCAGGGGCCGTTTTTCAAACCACTGCAGCCGTTCCCGCAGGCCCACCACCTCGCCGACCACGATGATCGCCGGGGCTTTGACCCCCGCCGCGCGAACCGCATCCTCGATGGTCTCCAGGGTGCCGGTGACGGTCTGTTGGGCGGCCGTCGTCCCCCAGCGCACCACCGCCACCGGCTTGTCCGGCGGCATGCCGTGGGCGGTCAGCTGCCGCGTGATGTGGGGCAGGTTCTTGACCCCCATGAAGAACACCAGGGTGCCGATGCCCCGCGCCAGGGCCCCCCAGTCGATGCTGGAGGCCGTTTTGGTGGGGTCTTCATGCCCCGTAACGAAGGCCACGGTGGAGGTGAAATCCCGGTGGGTCAGCGGAATCCCGGCATAAGCCGGCGCGGCGATGGCCGAGGTCACCCCGGGGACCACCTCGTAGGGGATCCCGGCCGCCACCAGGACTTCGGCCTCCTCGCCGCCGCGCCCGAAAATATAGGGGTCGCCCCCCTTGAGGCGCGCCACCACGGCGCCCGCAGCGGCCTTGGCCACCAGCAGGGCGTTGATCTCCTCCTGGGGCAGGGTGTGGTCGCCCCCCTTTTTGCCCACGTAGATCAGTTCCGCGTCCGCCCGCGCCGCCTCCAGCAGCACGGGCGCGGCCAGGTAGTCATAGATCACGACGTCGGCCGCGGCGATGCATGCACGCCCCTTGACCGTTATCAGCCCGGGGTCGCCGGGTCCGGCGCCGATCAGGTAGACTTTAGCCTTCATGCGTCAATGGCCTTCCGATTTCAGTTTATCCAGGATCTCTCCTGCCCCCAGCGCCAGCAGGTGCTCCGCCAGCTGGACGCCGACGGCTTGTGACGCGGCGGCCGCGCCACTCCGGCTCTGGCGGATGATGGTCCGGCCGTCGACCTCCGCTACCAGCCCGGTGAGTGAAAAAACCCCGCCGGCCAGCCTCCCGTGGGCCGCGATGGGCACCTGGCAGCCGCCCTCCAGCCGTTTCAGAAAGGCCCGCTCACCGGCGACCACCGTGCGCGTCGCCGGATCGTCCAGGGCGGCCGCCAGCCGGGCGACCCGGGGGTCTCCCCGCCGCATTTCGATGCACAGCGCCCCCTGCCCCACGGCCGGCAGCATCACATCCGCGCAGAGGTATTCACTCACCTGCCCGGCCAGCCCCATGCGAAGCATCCCGGCCGCCGCGAGGACGATGGCATCCAGATCGCCCTCCGCCAGCTTGCGCAGGCGGGTGTCGAGATTGCCCCGCAGGGTGCGGATCTCAAGATCCGGCCGCCGGCCGCGGAGTTGGGCTGCGCGGCGCAGGCTGCTGGTGCCCACCCGCGCCCCCTCGGGCAGCGCAGAAAGCCCCCCCCCGTTGCGGGTGATCAGCACGTCCAGGGGGTTTTCGCGCTCGGGCACGGCACCGATGCAAAGCCTCTCGGGGATAGCGGCCGGCATGTCCTTCATGCTGTGAACGGCCAAATCGATCCGGCCGGAGATCAATGCCTCTTCGATCTCCTTGACGAAGAGGCCCTTGCCGCCCACCTTGGCCAGGGCCACGTCGAGAATTTTATCCCCCTTGGTCTTGATGACCAGCAACTCGACCCTCAGATCGGGAAACCGCTCGCTGAGGGCACCGCGCACCCAGTTGGCCTGCCACAAAGCCAGCTGGCTGCCGCGGGTGCCGATGACGATCGTTTGCGCCATCAGTGGCCGCAGCCGGCACAGCTGCTGGCGCTGCAACCGCTGCAGGAGGAGGTGGCGGCGGTGGTTTTGAGGGTCTGGCCGCCGCTGCCCTTTGAAACGAAGCCACAGGTGGACATCAGACGGCAGACTTCCTTACTGTGACAGGCCTGGCACTCGGGCTCCTCGGCACCCAGGAGCAGGTATTCGAAGTCGTGACCGCATTTTTGACAGTGGTACTCGTAGATCGGCATGGGGTGTTCTCCTTAACGAAAATGAACCCTTCTGGCGCCCGGGCTGCGTGCCGGCGCAGAAACAAACAGGCGGGGGCCAAACGGCGACGCCTGCCCCGCATTCATCAGGCGATATCAAAAAATTACTATAAACGCTTATGGAAGTTTAATCAATCGGGGTCCGCCAGTTGCTCCAAAATGGCGGCGGCGATCAGGGGCAGCATGATCTCGTGGTGACCGACGAGGTTGATCCCCCGTCCGCCCCCAAGAGTGGGGCGGTGGACCACGTTGGTCAGGGGCCGATACTGACGGATGAAGTCCAGGTTGACGGTGGTCAACTCGGAGACCTGATAGCCGCGGTTGCGCACCAGGCTGAGGGCCTTGAGAAAAATTTCCGGCAGAATCACGGCCGATCCGATGTTGAGGTAGACCCCGCCCTGGAGGTGGGCCACCATGGCGGCAAAGGTCCGAAAATCACGGTGGCTGGCAGCGCCGGCGGCCCGGGGGTCAAACTGCGGGTGCATGTGCAGGATGTCGGTGCCGATGGCCACGTGAACGGTCACCGGGATCTCCAGCCGCGCCCCGGCGGCCAGAAGGCTGTGATCCGCAAAGGGCAGGCGGGCCTCCAGGATCTCGCGCCCCACCGCCTCCCCCAGTCCGATCTCCTCGCGGTCGGCCCGGCGAATGGCCGTCCCGAGAAACTCGCAGGTTTCGCGCGCCATCCCGAAGGCGCCGGCGCCGAGACCGGCGGCCACATCCTCGGAGGTCCGCCCCACCAGGGCCAGTTCAAAATCGTGGATGATGCCGGCGCCGTTGAGGGCGATTCCGCTTAAGACCCCCCGCTGCATGAGGTCCACCACCACCGGGGAGAGCCCGACCTTGATCACGTGGGCGCCCATGCCGGCCACCACGGTCCTCCGGCCGCGGCAGGCCGCCACCACCGCGGCGACCACCGCCCGCAGGTCATCGGCCGCCAGCACCTTGGGCAGGCTCGCCAGAAAGCTCGCGAAGCTCCCTCCGGCCTGCCAACGGGCGGCGAAATCGGCCTTACCGACCTTGCTGGGACGATCCCGGAGGGAGTAAGTCTCCAAATCCTGGAGAACGATCGGGGCGAATCGCTGTTTGGGCATTCAAGTGACTCCCGGGACGGTTCTGGGTTCAACCGGCGGCTTGGGGGAAAAGGATCCGCTCCACCAGATCGCACCAGATGTGCACCAGCGTGATATGCGCCTCCTGGATGCGGGCGGTAACCGCCGAGGGTGCGCAGAAGACGCGGTCGGCCGCCAAGGCCAGAGCGCCGCCGCCGCCGCCGGTCAGGGCGATGGTTAGCAGCCCCCGCCCGGCGGCCGTCTGGATCCCCCGCAGGACGTTTGGCGAGTTGCCGCTGGTGCTGATTCCCAGCGCCACGTCCCCGGCACGGCCCAGGGCCTGCACCTGCTTGGCGAAGATCTGGTCGAAACCGTAGTCGTTGCCGATGCTGGTGATGACGGAGGTGTCGGTGGTCAGCGCGATGGCCGGCAGGGGCCGCCGCTCCAGCCGAAAGCGGTTGACAAATTCGGCGGCCATGTGCTGGGCGTCGGCGGCGCTGCCACCGTTTCCGAAAATCAGCAGTTTGCCGCCGGCCGCCAGGGAGATGGCCAGCAGCTCCGCGGTCTCGCGGATCTTGTCCACCTGCGGCCGGATAAAGGCGTCCTTGACCGCCAGGGCGTCCTCGAGAATGGCCAGAATCTGGTGGGTGGGATCCACGGGGGTCGCGCCTCCGGCTGTTTCAGGACGCCCTGGCGGTCAGGCGGCGCTGCAGGCTGTCGATCTCCTCGCGGGCGTCGTAGCCGCGCGCGAGCGCAGCCTCGAAAGCCTCCAGGGCCGCTTCTAGCTGGTCCTGCTTGAGCAGCAGCCGGCCCAGGCGATAGCGGTAGAGGCCGCTCTCCGGCTCCAGCGCCACGCTCTGTCGACAGAAGAGGGTGGCAATCTCCGGATTTTCCCCCTGAAGATCGAACAGGTGCCCGATGGCCGAGAGCGAGGCGGCGTCGGCGGGGTTCTGCTTGACAGCCCGTTTGTAGGCGGCAACGGCCTCCCGGGGGCACTCCAGGACTTCGTAGCACTGCCCAAGCAACGCCTGGACGGGGCCGGCCGCGGGTTGAAGCCCGGCCGCCTTTTCCAGAAAAGCGAGGGCCTTGGTGGGCTCGCCGGTGAGCAGGTGGAGCTTGCCAGTCTGGAAAGCCACTTCGAAAAGCTCCGGCGCGATCCGGCCGGCTTCCCGGAAACAGGTCAGGGCCGCGTCGTTGCGGCCCTGGAGCATGTGCACCAGGCCGCTGTTGTAGTGCGCCAGGGGTTCTTGGGGGTCCAGAAAGACGGCGGCCTCGAAGGCCGCCAGGGCCTCGTCCAGCCGCCCCAGAAGCCCGTAGCAGACCCCCAGGCTGTTGTGCACGTTGACCTCGGCGGGGTTCAGTAGCAGCGCCCGCTGGAACTCTTCCACGGCCCCGGCAAAATCGCCTTCCTGATAAAACCGGTCGCCGCTGATGTTCAAACTGACCGCGTCGAACACCACCCGGCTGCCGGGCCCGAAAAAAGCGGCGTGGTCGACCGCCTTGCGGGCGTTGGCGAGCATCTGGCGTCTGTGGTAGTTGATGCAGGGGAACATGGCGATCCCGATGGAGACGCTCTCCGATCGCTGGGCGCAAAAGGTTTGCTGAATGCGGCGGGCGGCTTCGCGGCATTGGGGCGCGTTTCGGCCGGGCAGAAAACAACCGATGGCATCCACCCCGATCTCGGCCCACAGACCGTCTTCATCCCGACAAAGGCCGTCCACGACCGCCGCGAGAGCCTTGCGGACGGTTTCCAGCTGCTCCTCGGCCTGCCCGTCGTCGACCACCTCCATGGGGTCGATGCGGACGGCGAGCGTCCCGAAGCCGCCCGCACTTGTCAGCTGCGGCATGGCGCGCGCCAGAAAGGCCGCTTCGGCCGCTTCATCGACGGTGAAAGGCGGCGCCTTGGCCGCGGCGGCGCCCAGCGCCGGTTCGGCTGCCCGCACCGCCGCCGGCGGCCCGGCCGGGGACTGGTTGCGGGAGAAGAGAAATTCGCGGTCTGAGCCGCAGCGGGTCTCAATCTGGGGGTCGTGTGGGGTCATCTCGGGGCCCTTTTCAGTATGTTCGCGAAGGCGTCGACGATAATGACGGTCTCGCCCTCCTGCAACGTCCGGGTGTCCAGGATCACCAGATCGTCTTCGATCCTTGCAACCACCGGCGGCGTTCCGGCCCGCAGGGCCGCCTCCAGGCGGCTGGCGGAAAGCCCCCGGAGGCGGACCGCCACGCATAGGCTGCGCAGGTCCAGCAGGGGCAGGGCCCCTCCGCCGGCCTTGGAAACCAGTTCGCGCAGCAGGACCTCCAGACGCCCGTCGCCCAGAGCCGCCAGCGCATCGCGCAGCCCACGGGCGCGGCCCTCGGTGACCGCAAAGGGCATCGTCACCATCTGCAGGGTGGGGATAGCCGCCACGGCGCGGCGCGGGTCGCGGTAAAGCCGCAGGGTGCTCTCCAGGGCCGCCAGGGTCATCTTGTCGATGCGCAACGCCCGGGTGATGGGGTTCGTGCGGATGCGCGCGATGATCGCCCGTCTGCCCACAATCAGCCCCGCCTGGGGACCGCCGAGAAGCTTGTCACCGCTGAAGGTGACCACATCAGCGCCGGCGGCCACGGACTCCTGGACGGTGGGCTCCTTGGCCAGCCCGTACTGGGAAAAGTCGATGAAGGTCCCGCTGCCCAGGTCCTCCATCACCGGCAGCCCGTGCCGGGCGCCCAGGGCCGCCAGCTCAGGCAGCGACACCTCGGCGGAAAACCCGACGATGCTGTAATTGCTCTTGTGGACCTTGAGCAGCAGCGCGGTCTGCTCGTCGATTGCGCCGGCGTAATCCCGCAAATGGGTGCGGTTGGTGGTCCCCACCTCGCAGAGAATGCCGCCGCTTCTGGCCATGACGTCCGGGATGCGGAATGCGCCGCCGATCTCCACCAGTTCCCCGCGCGAGACGATCACCTTGCGGCCCCGGGCCAAGGTCTCCAGGCACAGCAGAACAGCCCCGGCGTTGTTGTTGACCACCATGGCCGCCTCGGCCCCGCTGATCTCGCAGAGGACGTCCTCCACGGCTGTATAGCGGGAGCCGCGCCGGCCGGCCACCAAATCGAATTCCAGATTGGAGTAACAGCTGGCGATTTCCACCAGGTTGGCCAAAACCGCCGGGGCCAGCAACGAACGCCCGAGGTTGGTGTGGACGACGATGCCAGTGGCATTGACCACCCGTTTGAGGTTGTGGGCCATCGCCTGGGCAACCCGCTCCAAAACCTCTGCGACGATCGTCTCCAGGGTCGGGCCGACCGCGGGCGCCTGCCGGCCGCCGGCCAGGATCCGCTCGCGCCACACCGCCAGGGTCGACCGGGCGCAGCCCGCCAGAACGGCTTTGGGCACATCGGCGACTTCGGCCATCGGCTCCAGCGATGCGAGAATGCGATCCACACCGGGCAGCGCGCGCAGCAGTGAGCGTTGGCCTTCATCGGGTGACATGCGAAATCCTCGTGGGCGGTCGCCGCGGCCGGAACCGGATACGGCCTCCGAGCAGCGCCGGCGTATGTGAAAAAAAGAATCGGCCGATACCCCGGCCCGGCTTTAGTTAGCACCCGGCCATCCAATTTTTCATTGGATTTCTCGGGGTTTGCCCATTTTCTCGAAAAATGGGTTTTCCTCCGGCGTAAATTCCGCTATGAACCCTGCGGGGGCCCGGACAGCGCCGGCGGCGGTTGCAGCGGCCAAGATTCTCGGCCGACTCCGCGGGTGCCGTCCGGTGTTCCGCGCTCCCACCCCCGATCGTCCGCCAAATCCAAAACCGATCAAGGAGCCCGCCATGCCCAGCCGGATCATCCTGCCGCTGGACCATCTTCCCTGGAACCAGGCCCGTGAGATCATCACCCGCACCAGCGGGCAGGTGTGGGGCTACAAACTCCGGCGCGCGGTTCTCGACCGCGGGCTGGGGGTCCTCGAGGAGATCAAACCTTACGGCCGGGTGATGCTGGACTTCAAGCTCTACGACATCCCCAGCGCCATGACCGAGTCGCTGCGGCAGCATCTCTCGGCCGGAGCCGACATCACCACCGTGCACTGCACGGCCGGCTACGACCCGGCGGCTGAGGGCCTCAGCGGGGAAAAACTGGCCGGTGTCACCGTCCTGACCTCCATCGGGCCGGAGCACTTCAGTCGTTATTACCGCGGCCCCGGCATTGCCGCCATGGTCGCCCGCATGGCCCACGAGGCCGCCGGCCGCTACGGCTATCTGGTCTGCTCGGCCCGCGATCTGGGCGCCATCCAAGAGCTGCCCATCAAAAAAATCTGCCCGGGGATCCGCCCCGCCTGGTACACCCGGGGCGATGACCAGCAGCGCACCGCCACACCGGCCGATGCCATCCGCGCCGGCGCCCACCTGCTGGTGATCGGCCGCCCCCTGCTGGAAGCTGCAGACATCCAAGGGGCCCTGAGGCGCACCAACCAGGAAATCGCGTCGGCCCTTAAGCCCGCTTCAGCTGGCTGGGCGTGACCGCCCTTCCCAGCCGGAAACCCCCTCCCACAGGGGAAGACAGCCGCCTTCAAGCGCAGCAAGCTGAGGCGCCGCCGGATGCCCCCTGCCCTGGCTGCGGCGGCTCCCGGTCCAGCTCGAAAGCGGAGTGCAGCACACGAACCGCCAGCTCTGCATATTTTTCGTCGATTACGCACGAAATCCGGATTTCCGAGGTGCTGATCAGCCGGATGTTGATATTTTCGCTGGCCAACGCCGCGAACATCTTGGTGGCGACACCCGAGTGGCTTTTCATGCCCAGCCCGGTCACCGACACCTTGGCGATGTCGTCCCGGCCCTGAACGCCCTTGGCACCGATCTCCGCCGCCACCCGCTCTTCGATCTGCATGGCCTGGGGGTAATCGGTTTGTGGAACGGTAAAGGTGATGTCGTTGCGCCCGCCGGCGGGGGAGGTCTGAATGATCATGTCCACCAGGATGCCGGCTTCGGCGATGGGGGCGAAGATCTTGTGGGCGATCCCGGGCCGGTCGGGTACCTGCACCAGGGTGATGCGGGCTTGACGCTTGTCACAGGTCACACCGGAGACGACAACTCTTTCCATGTAGGAATCCTCCTCCACCACCATGGTACCCTCCTCGTCCACAAAGGACGATCGCACGTGAATCGGCACACCATATTTTTTGGCAAATTCCACCGAACGGATTTGGAGCACCTTGGCCCCGAGGCTGGCCATCTCCAACATCTCCTCATAGGAGATGGTGTGAAGTTTGCGCGCCCTCTGGCAGATGTTGGGATCCGCCGTGTAGATGCCGTCGACATCGGTGTAGATTTCGCACATATCGGCCTTGAGGGCGGCGGCGATAGCGACCGCCGAGGTGTCCGAGCCGCCGCGGCCCAGGGTGGTGATGTTGCCGTTGTCGTCACTGCCCTGGAAGCCCGCCACCACCACGATATTGCGCCGTTGCAAGAGATCGGGAATCGGTCCGCCGCCGATGTCGCGAATCCGGGCGTTGCCGAACCTGTCGTCGGTGAGCACCTTGACCTGGAACCCCAGCAGGGACTGGGCGGGGTAGTTCATCTCCTTGAGCATCATGGCCAAGAGCGCCGCCGTGGTCTGCTCGCCGGTGGCCAGGAGAACATCGAGTTCACGCTTGTCGGGAAGAGTGGCCACCTGGTGGGCCAGTTGGATGATGCTGTCGGTTACCCCGGCCATGGCCGAGAGAATCACCACCACGTCGTTGCCCTGGTCGTAGGTCTGAGTGACCCGCTTGGCCACGTGCTGAATGCGGTTGAGATTGGCCACCGAGGTGCCGCCGAACTTTTGAACGATGAGGGCCATGGAAGTCTATGTCTCAGTTAAGGTTAATAAAATCATTGGGAAAGAAGAGTTCCCGGGGGGCCTCTTTCCGATTCCGGACGCGACGCGAAACCGGTGCAAAGCGGCCCTTGGGGTTTAATCCCGCATCCGGCTGTCCGACCCTTTGGGCGGAAACGCCTGCGATGCGGCGAGAGTTTTTATCAGATCGCGGCTTTCACGTCCAGTGGCAACCAGGGTGATCCGGCGGCCGTGATCGCTTTGGAATTCCAAATTAACCGCAATAAAGTCGGTCAGGTAGCCCTGGGGCAAGCGTTCGGCCCACTCGATGGCCAGCACCCCGTCGCCGCCGGCCATTTCATCCAGCCCCAGCGCCGTCAGATCATCCCCCGTCCCCGACAGCCGGTAGAGATCGGCATGGTAGAGCGGCACCCGGCCGGGATAAACGTTCACCAGGGTGAAGGTTGGGCTGGTGATGTAGTAATCCGCCGGGACATCCAGACCCGCGGCCAACCCCTGAACGAAGGTCGTTTTCCCGCTGCCGAGATCCCCCGTTAGGGTCACCGTCATGCCGGCCGTCAACCCGGCGCCGAGGGCGCGGGCCAGGGCTTGGGTCTCGTCGGCCGTGTGTGCAATGATCTCCAGTCTGTCCGCCATGAAGCTACCCGCCGGCAAGGCCCGGCGCGGGATCCGCCCCCCCGGCCAGCTCCCGGAACTGTCCGGGGATGGCGGCCATCACCTCCGATGCCAGATAGCCCCACGGTGCCACCTGGCGGGCCAGCCCATCCGCGGCCCGGCCGTGCACATAAACCCCGGCACGGGCGGCTTCGGCCGGCGGCACACCCCGTGTCACAAGACCCGCAATGACACCGGTGAGCACATCCCCCATGCCGCCGGCGGCCATCCCGGGGTTGCCGGTGGGGTTCAGGTAGACGCTGCCGTCGGGGTGGGCGACCACAGTCCCGGCACCTTTGAGCACCAAGTGGACATTGAACTCCTGCGCAAAATGGCGGGCGCAGGCAATCCGGTCGGTCTGCACCTCCTGGACCGTGACGCCTGCCAGGCGGGCCATCTCACCGGGGTGGGGGGTCAGAATCACCGGCACCTCGAGGTCTTTCAGGACCGCGGGCTCCGCCGCCAGGCAGTTCAGGCCGTCGGCGTCGATCACAACGGGCAGCGGGCAGACCGAAAGCAACTGCCGCACCAGGGCGCGGGTATCATCGCCGGTGCCCAGCCCGGGCCCCAGGGCCAGGCATTTCTTGCCGGGCAAGAGCCCGAGGATCTCCCCGGCGGCCGCCGATCCCAGGCCGCCGTCGGCCGCCGCGGGCAGCGGGACGGTCATGGCCTCGAGCACCAGGGTCTCCAGGACCGCATTTAAAGCGGCCGGAACGCCGAGGCTCACCAGCCCGGCGCCGCTGCGCAATGCGGCCATCGCCGTCATGGCGGCGGCGCCGGTCTTGCCAGGCGCACCGGCCAGCACCAGCAGGTGGCCGGTGGTGCCCTTGTGGGCGCCGGCCGGCCGCGCGGCAAGGGCGCCGGCAAAGGCCGGGGGGGTGAGCAGGTAGTGGCGGGGGTGGGCCTTGGCGACGATATGGGGCGGAATCCCGATATCCACCACCCGCAAGGCCCCGCTGAAGGTCGCCCCGGGCTGTTGAAAATGGCCGGTCTTGGCCAGCCCGAAGGTGGCCGTCGCCTGCGCCCGGATGCAATCGCCGCAGGGCTGTCCGGTGTCGGCATGGAGACCCGAGGGGATATCGACGGCAAACACCGGGCGCCCGGAGCGGTTGATGAAACCGATCACGCTGCGATAAAACCCCCTCACTTCGGAGGTCAGGCCGGTGCCCAGGATGGCGTCGATCCACAGATCAACGGCGGCCATCTCCTCCCGGCGGGCGTCAAAGACGGCCTCGTCGGGCAGGATCACCACCGGCACCGAGAGGGGCGCCAGCAGCTCGAGGTTGGCGGCGGCGTCCCCCCGTACCCGCTCTGCGGCGCAGAGCAGATAAACGGTTACCGCAAGCCCCCGCTGGGCCAGGCAGCGGGCCATGACGAAGCCGTCACCGCCGTTGTTTCCGGGCCCGGCGGCCACCGCCAGCCTGCGGCCCGCCAGGTCGGGAAAGCGCTCCAGCAGAAAACCGGTGGCACCGCGGCCGGCGATTTCCATCAGCACCCGCCCGGGGATGCCGAAACCCTCGATGGTTTCCCGATCCATCGCCTGCATCTGGGATGCCGT
This sequence comes from Desulfobacteraceae bacterium, assembly GCA_022340425.1. Taxonomy (NCBI): domain Bacteria; kingdom Pseudomonadati; phylum Thermodesulfobacteriota; class Desulfobacteria; order Desulfobacterales; family Desulfobacteraceae; species Desulfobacteraceae bacterium. Next base: position 59,010 of record JAJDNY010000089.1, read on the forward strand.
GACAAGGTTCATGGCGGTCGTCTTCTCCTGCGGTTTGGGGTCAGGGAGCAGCCCCCGGCGGGCGGCAATCCAGGAGGGCCGAGAGCTCCCGGCTCTTGGCGTCCATCTCACGGGCTTGGGCCGGATCGGTTTCATGGTCATAACCCAGGAGGTGCAGAATCCCGTGAACCAGGAGCGCCATGAGACGCGCCACCATCGGGATGCCGGCCTCCCGGCCCTCACGCGCGGCGGTATCCGCCGAGATCACCACGTCCCCCAGTAGGTGGGGCGAAATCGCGGCAAATTCCCCCTCCTGCATGGGAAAGGCCAGCACGTTGGTGGGGCCGCTGCGCTGCAGATAGCGCTGGTTGAGCTCGGCAATTTCGGCGTCGTCGACGATCACGATGGACAGTTCGGCCTCAGGACAGTCCAAGGCGCTTAAGACGACCTGTGCCGCCCGCTTTATTTTCCTTAGGGGGATCGGTTGACGGTTTTGCCGGTTGTCGATCAGAACTTCCATTTTTGCTCTTTCCGCTGCCAGCGGCCAGATTTTCACTGTACTCGATCCGGTGGTGGTGAATCCCGTTGAGGATCTTGTTGAAACTCTTGGCGATTTGATGCAGGTCCTTGAGGGTCAGCTCGCACTCGTCCAGTTGGCCGTCGGAAAAGACCTTGTTGATCAGGTTCTGGACATGCCCCTGGATGCGCGCCGGGGTGGGGTTTTCCAGGGTGCGCGAGGCCGCCTCGACGACATCGGCCAGCATCACCAGGCCGGCTTCGCGGGTCTGGGGGCGGGGTCCGGGATAGCGATAGTCATCGATCTTGACATTTTCCTCGCCTTTGCGCTGTTTGGCCTTTTCCAGAAAATAGCTGATCAGGCTGGTGCCGTGGTGCTGCCGGATGGTATCCGTGATCGCCTGGCCGAGCTTGTGTTCCCGGGCGATTTCGACCCCATCCTTGACATGCGCGATCAGGATCAGGGCGGACATGGACGGTGCCAGCTTGTCGTGCTTGTTTTTGCCGTGGATCTGGTTTTCCACGAAATAGAGGGGTTTGCGGATCTTGCCGATGTCGTGGTAGTAGCCGCAGACCTTGGCCAGCAGGGAATTTGCGCCGATGGCGGTAGCGGCGGCCTCCACCATCGAGCCCACGATGACCGAGTGGTGATAGGTCCCGGGGGCCTCGATCATCAGGCGCCGCAAAATCGGACGGTCCAGGTTGGCCAGCTCCAGCAGTTTGATGTCGGTGGTGTAGTCGAAGGCAATCTCCAGCAGGGGGGCGATCCCGGCCGCCACCAGGCCGGCGCCGAAACCGCCCAGAAAGGCGAACGCCCAGTGCCACAAGAGCCGGATGCCGATCAGATCGCCGCTGTAAAGATTCAGGGCCGTTACCAGGACGACGTTGAGCATGCCGAGACGGGTGCCGGCCCGGATGAAGGCCTTGCGCTCGCGGCAGTTCTGAAGCCAATAGGCCGCCATGGAGCCGTTGATCAGGAAGTAGATGAAAATCTCCAGGCGATTGTGGAAAAGCACCGCGACAGAGACGGCGGTGACCACCGCAAAGGCGATCGCCCACTCCAGGCACAAAAACAGACAGACGCTCATGGCGCCCGCCGCCAACGGGATGCCGTAGGATATCGCAGCGGCGGTGATGCCGAATGGCTCGTTGACCGCGACGGCGCGCGCCAAAAGCAGCGAGATCTTGGCGACAAAGAGAAAGATCACGAAAACCGTCGCCAAAAACAGGAGGGTCTTGTTGTGGTCCTGCCCGCCCGGGATGTTGTCGCGGGCGTGCAGGGTACACGTGGTCATCAGCAGGCAAAGGATCAGCAGCCCGGTGCCGGCGCTGCGAACCCACAGCTGGGTGCTGTGGGTCTGGTCCTGGAGCGTCTGCAGTTTGAGAAGCTGCATCGGGGTGACCCGCTCCCCCTCCCGCAGCAGCATTTCACCGGCCTTGATCTGGTAGAGGATCGGTTTGATCTCCGCCGCTGCGGACTCCTTGCGGGCCTCGGTCTCATTGCGGTTCAGGGTGATGTTGGGCTGGATCAACTGCTGAATGAAATCCACGATGAGGTTGCGCAGGGAGTACTCCAGATCCTTGAGGTAGGGCTGCCCGATGATCCGCACCATGGACTTGGCCTGGTCCAG
>JAJDNY010000090.1 GCA_022340425.1 Desulfobacteraceae bacterium
CGAGAGTGTCCAGCGTCCGAATTTTTCTGCACCAGAGAAAGGGCGCCACCACACGTTCCCCGATATCAAAACGGGTGTTGTCCGAAAAGCCGCCGCCGTCAATCAGCATGCAGTGCCCGCGGGGAAATTCCACCAGGGCGCAACTGCCCTGCTGAACATCGAGCACGGTGACCCGCAAATCCGAACGCCAAAACCGCTGCCAGGACCAATAGCCGATGTCAGCCGCAGCCGTCAGCAAGGCCAGCGCCAGCACCAGCAGCGCCAGCGCATTTGGCGGACGCCAGCCCCCGGCTGCGGCTGGCGCACCTTCCGGGGCGATCGTCGACGCCGGCCGCAACCAGCAAAGCCCTCCCCAGAGGACTGCATAAAAACAGACCACCTCCAGGCGCGTCGGGGTGACGGTTTTGACGGCCGCCCACGGCCAGGCGGCCACCCATTCAACCCCTGTCAGCCCCCAGTCCAAAATGGGGAGGGCGATTCGAAAAGCCTGCGCGGCCAGAAACGGGCTGAAAGCCAGCAGCCCCGCCCCCACCACCCCGAGGGGCACCACCACGAACCCGATCAGCGGCACGAAAAGGCAGTTGGCCGCCAGCCCCACCAGCGATATTTGGTTGAAGTAGACCATCACCAGCGGCAGGGAGCCGAGAAACGCAAGCAGCGAAACCCAAAAGAACATTCCGACCCGCCGCAAGCCAGCCGACCAGACGGAGCCGATGCCCGCCGCCGTCGGTGCGCCGTTTGGGGCGAAAAACCGCCGCAACCCGAAAAGGATCCAGAAGACCGCCCCAAAAGAAAGCTGAAACGAAACCGCAAAAAGGGCTGGGGGATGCAGGAGTAAAATAATCAGGGCGGCCAGTGCAAGGGTGTTGAACAACTCCGGCTCGCGTTCCATAACGAAGGCGCAGAGAAAAACCGCCGCCATGACGACGGCCCGCTGGGTCGAGGGTGACATGCCCGCCAGCAGGCCGTATCCGACAACCGCGGCCAGGGACAACAGGGCCGCCCCCTTGCGGGTCCAGGCATGCCATAGGAGCACTTCGAAGCGGGCCAGCAGCCAGCTGAAAGATCTGAAGAACCCCATGGCGACGATGCCGATGTGAAGTCCGGAGATGGCCAGCAGGTGACCGATTCCGGCCCGGTTGAAGGCGTCCCTGAGCCCGGGTGCAATCCCATCCCGCCGGCCGATCACAAGGGCTTTGAGCACCGCCTGGGCCCTGGGCCGCCCCTGTCCGTCAATCAGCGCGGCCACCGCCTCGCGATAGCGGTTGAGCCGCTTCTGGAAGCCGGAGAGCGGCACCCGCCCTAAAACCGTCAGCTCCCCGCCCGGACAGAAGGCCCTGACGCGCAACCCCTTAAAGGCCATGTAGCGCCGATAGTCAAACCCACCGGGGTTGTTGAAATTGCGAAAGGCGCTGAGGCGGCTTGGCAACATCACGCGGTCTCCGGCCGCAAGCGCAGGCGCGGCGCCGGCCACCGTCACCTGGATTTTACCAGTGACCGCAGTGGAGCCGGCACCATCGGAAAGGGTCTCACCCCGCAGGACGAATTTCATCCGGTGTCCGGAAGTGGCCGGGGCGGCTTCGACAATACCCGTAATCCGCCATTTGACGGGGCCGCTGAAGTTGCTTACATGGTGAGGGGGAAGTTCGGGGGCCACCCAAGGGTGGATTAGAAGGTAGCCCAGAGCGGCAAAAAAAATGGGCACCACCAGGGGGTTGGGATGTCTGCGGACCGCGCCAAAAACCGCGCCAACGAGAGCTGCCGCCAGCGCCCCCCAGGCCCAGGCAGCCCCGTGGGGGAGGCGCTCGCCAACCCAAATCCCCACGATCAGGCCCAGCAGCGCCGGGACCACCGGGCGCAAAGCCATGGCTGAGGGGGACCCCAATTCCGCCGTCCACCCGCATGCGGCCCCATCCGATCGCGTTTCCAAGGCCCCGACCACCCGTTGCGCGCCCCCGCCCGTTTCGGCGCAAACGCCCGGGGCCACAGGGCCCATGCCGGCCGCAATGCGTCGCGGGCATCATCATCAACCGCAATTGGCCGGCGGCCCCTGACGGGTCGCCCCAAAAAAAAGCTGCGATCACCCGGACCATCGGCCGCCTCCGGTTGATGCAGCTTGTATGCCACCGAAAAACGGTGTTGCCGGCTATTCTTTTTCCCGCCGGATCACAGCCCCGAGCCGGGCGAACTTCTTTTCGATCGCCTCGTAACCCCTGTCCAGGTGATAAACCCGGCGCACCTCGGTAACCCCGCGGGCCACCAGACCGGCCAGCACCAGGGAGGCGCTGGCCCGCAGATCGGTCGCCATCACGGGCGCCCCGGAGAGGTGCGGCACCCCCCGCACCGTGGCGGTATTGCCGCTGACCATCACGTCGGCCCCCAGCCGCCGCAGCTCGCTGACATGGATGAAGCGGTTTTCGAAAATAGTCTCGGAGATGACGCTGAGGCCGCTGGCCACCGACATCAGCACCATGAACTGGGCCTGCATGTCGGTGGGAAACCCAGGGTAAGGGGTCGTTTTGATATCCACGCTTTGAAGGATGTCCGGCCCCAGAACGCGCACCGTTTCCTCCCCCGGCTGAACTTCGGCGCCCGCCTGGCGCAGTTTGTGGAAAACGGCGCCCAGATGCGCCGGGTTGCAGCCGGCCACCTGGATATCGCCGCCGGTGAGGGCCGCCGCCACCATGAAGGTGCCGGCTTCGATGCGATCCGGAATGATCCGGGTTTCCACCGGCCGAAGTTCGGGCACGCCCTGGATGGTGATCTCGGCTGTTCCGGCCCCTTGAATGTCGGCTCCCATGGCCCTCAGGGTTTCGGCCAGGGCCACGATTTCGGGCTCGCGCGCGGCATTGCGCAAAACGGTCCGACCCTGGGCCAAAACCGCCGCCATGAGCAGGTTTTCGGTGCCGGTGACGGTGGGGACATCGAAGTCGATCTCGTTGCCCCGGAGCACTTTGGCCGAAGCCTCGACATAGCCGTGCTCGAGTTTAATGTCGGCCCCCAAAAGCGCCAGGCCCTTGAGATGCAGATTGATGGGCCGCGCCCCGATGGCGCAGCCGCCGGGAAGCGACACCCGGGCCCTTTTGAGACGTGCCACCAGCGGGCCCAGCACCAGGACCGAGGCCCGCATTTTGCGGACCAGCTCGTAGGAAGCCTCGGGGCAGCAAAGGCCGGCGGCATTGACGCGCACGCTGCGGCCGTCGCTTTCCACCGCTGCACCCAGCTGGGCCAGAAGTTCCTTGATGCTCTCGATGTCTTTCAGATCCGGTACATTGTGGTAGGTGTTCCAGCCGTCTGTCAACAACGCGGAAGCCAGAATGGGCAGGGCGGCGTTCTTGGCCCCGTTGATCTCCACCCGGCCCCGCAGGGGGCGCCCGCCTTCGATGATGATTTTATCCATGACCGGTCCTTGTGCCGACGGCGAAAAACCGACATGAGCCTTCTCGGCCCCGCCTTGATTTTCTGCTGAAAAACAAAAAAAGCGCCCCCCTCGCGGCATCCCCCGAGGGCAGCGCTTTTTCGTTGCGACAATCGATGCGGCTCAGTGGTGGTGGCCGCCGCCCTTGCCCTTGGCGGTGTCCACGGCCGCCTTGATAACGCAGTAGGTCATTCCCATGCCGATGATGGCAAGCGCATACCACAACCCGCCGTGAAACACCATGTGCCCCATATCCCAGATCCACTCGAAATTAAACGGAAACATTCCGTCCTCCTTTTAAATCAGCGCCGCCCCGGCGATGGGCCCGGGCATGGGGCGCTGGCAGTCGTCACTCCACCGGGTTGAGTTCCCTTTCCTGGGGGAAAATCGGCAGGTAGCGGTGCGAGAGCATAATCAGGATCACCCCGTAAGCCACCGGCAGGATGGTGGTGGCGATTTCCTGCCAGCTGGGAAAGTACATATTCCAGCTTTCAAACGGCAGTACCGGTATCGCCAGCACCTGAAGGACCATCACCCAGCGGTTGAGGCAGACACCGATGGCGGCCAGGGTAACGGCGGTAAAAAGGGTCTTGCGGTTGGTGCGCCCCCTTTTGGTGATCAGGATCAGGGCGGGCAGCAGCCCGCAGACCACCACCTCGGCGAAGAGGATCCAGTAGCCGTAAACCGACCCGGGGTTTTGGGTGTAAAACTGGCCCAGCACCAACCCTTTGGAGGGAGCGGTAACGAATGCCCAGTAGAGGGTGTCCCCGATCTTGGCGATGATGTAAGTCAACAGCATCCATCCGCTGATCTTGGCCAGCAGATCGATGACCTCCTGCTTGACCAGGGTTTTGCCGGTTAATTTTTCGGTCAAGCGGGTGACGAAAATCGTGAAGGACGGCCCGGCGGCGGCCGCCGACCAGGTGAACAGAAAAAAAGTCCAGGGCCAGATCAGGACCCCCTCGCGGTAGCCGAAGGGACGCCCGTAGAGGACCCCGGCCACCCCTCCCAGGGACCCCTGGTGGAAAAAGGACAGAAAGGCGCCGGTGGCGGCAAAAACCGCCATGATTTCGTGCATGTTGTGGGCCAGGTTGTGCAGGAAGGGCACCTTGTTCAGCTGGCGGTTTTCCAGGACAAGCGGGATATACTCGACGGTCAGCACGGCGAAATAGACCGAAAGACAGAAGGCCACCTCGGTGAGCATCGAGTGAACGTTGGCGTGCCAGAAGATGAACCAGCCGCGCAGCGGCTGGCCGATGTCGATGGCCAGGATCAAGAGCGCCGAACTGTAGCAGATAAAGCCGATCAGGACCGCGTAGTTGATGATGTTTTTAAGCAGGTCCTTGCCCACCACGTAACGCAGAAAGCCGGTGAAAAAGGCGCCGCCGCCCAGGGCGATGACCGCCAGGTCGGCCCAGATCCAGAGGGCAAACCCGTAAGCATTGTTCATGTTGGTCTGGTTCAAACCCTTGATCCAGCAAAGCAGCATGGCAAAGACGCCCCACAGCAGGACAACGCTGACCACGCCGATGCTCAGCAAAAATTTCCCCAGCGGTGCGCGTTTGACGCCTTCAGGAATTAATGCAGAATCCATTTGAATGTGCTCCTCATTGCCTGCGGTTGGGGTGACAGCGGCCCCAGGGCCTCTAGGAGAATCATGGCCCCGGGGGCGGAGACTTCGGACCGGCTACCGCGCGGCTTCAATGGTGGCCGGAGGCAACGGCGCCGGTTTTTTCGTGCTCCAGGTAGTTGTCGCCTGCCCGTCGGACCCATTCCCGGCTGGAAATGTAGTAAACTTTGGGGTTGGTGCCCAACCGCTCCAGCAGGCGGAAGGCACGCGGGTCGTTTTTCAGCTCATAAACCTTGTGTTTGGGGTTGTTGAGGTCTCCGAAGGTGATCGCATCGGCCGGGCAGGCCTGGGTGCAGGCCGTCTGATATTCCTCTTCCGCCAACTCGCGCCGCCCCTCGGCATAGGCTTTGTCTTTGGCCAGCTGGTAGCGGTGGAAGCAGAAACTGCATTTTTCGACAACCCCCCGCATGCGCACCGACACATTGGGGCTGAGGTATTTTTCCATGCCGTCGGGCCAGACCGGGTCCCACCAGTTGAACAGCCGCACATGGTAGGGGCAGGCCGCCATGCAGTAGCGGCATCCGAAGCAGCGGGTGTAAATCTGGCTGACGATGCCGGTCTCCATGTCGTAGTCGGTGGCGGTGGCCGGGCAGACCGACACGCAGGGAGAGTGGCCCGCGTGGCCTTCGCACTGCTGGCAGGGTCGCGGCAGATAGCAGATATCAGTTTCCGGGTAGGGCTTGCCGTTGTTTAACTTGTAAATCCGCAGCCAGGCGGTGCTGAGCAGTTTGTCGGTTTCATCTTTGCGGAAGGGGACGTTGTTTTCGGCCATGCAGGCGGCCATGCAGGCGCCGCAGCCCGTGCATTTGTCCAGGTTGATGACCATGCCGTATTTCTTATTCTGCTTGTGCTCGTGGTCTTGTTTCATCAGAACCTCGTATCCAATTTAGGCCTTAGTCAACTTCGCCCGAATCCCCCAGGCCGCATCGAGGCCGGATGCGGGGTCCGCAACCGGGCCGGCCAGCATGTTGTAGTTGACCCCCTTGCCGGCGATAAACTCGTCGAAGGCCGTATGGCCCAGACCGGTCGGCATGGCGACGACACCGGGGCGGACGCCCTCGAAGAGATTGACCCGAACACGGGCGGCGCCCACGGGCGTCTGCAGCTCGGCCGCCTGTCCCTGGGAGAGGCCCAATGAGCTGGCGGTTTGCGGGTTGAGCTCCACCAGAACATCGTCGCCCTTGAGCACGGTATCGTCCACGGCTTTGGTCATGAAGGGCGGGTTCCCGATCCAGCCGTTGGTCAGGCGCATGGAGTCAAAGGGCATCAGCAGCAGCGGGAACGCCTTTTCATCCCCCGGCAGCACGATGGGCTCGGAAAGGGCCAGACTGGTGATGGCCGCATTGGTGAACTCGAATTTCCCCGAGGCCGTTTCGAAGGCATGCGCCCAGTCGGCCGGCTGAAACCCCGGAACCTCCCAGAAGCCGTCGCGGTTGAGGGGGCCCCAGGCCCCCGCCAGGGTCATTTGAAGACAGGCCTCGTAGGTTGGCCAGGGGAAAGCGCTGCCGACCGTCCCGCCGATGGCGCGCGCGATCTGGATGACGACGTCGCCGGTATGGCGGGTGTTGAACTGCGGGGCGACCACCGGCCGCGAAAGCCCGATAATTGGGCGGGTCAGTCCCAGCGGGGTGGGCACATCCTCGTAGCGTTCCAGATTGGTGTGGTTGGGCAGAATCAGATCGGCATTGACGGCGGTTTCGTCCATGAAAGAGGAAAAACTGACCACGAAGGGGACGGCCGCGATGGCTTTTTGCACCGCGGCGGCGTCGGCCAGGCTGTAGCAGGGGTTGGCCCCGCTGACCAGAAGGGCCTGCAGGGGATACCCCTGGCCGCTGTTGACGGCCTCGACCAGCCGGTTGGGCAGGTATTTGGCGTACGGGAAGCCGTCGCTGCCGGCGCCGTCCAGGCGATCCTGCTGAAGTCCGGCAACGGCCAGGGCGTCCATCTCGGCTTCGGCCCAGTCGATGTATTCGATTTCGGGCATCGCCCAGACACCCCCGGGGCGCTGCAGATTGCCCACCAGGGCGTTGAGGGCGTGCACCGCCATGGACTCCGCGAGGCTGCCGGGAGTGTTGCCCTGGCCGCGGCCGCAGATCGCCAGGGGCTTGCGCGCCCGGGCGAACTCGCGTGCCAGGGCTTCGATCTCGGCGGCCGGCACCCCGCTGACGGCGGCAACGGCATCCGGGGCGTAGCCGGCCAAAACCCCCTTCTGCCACTCGTCAAACCCCTCGGTGTGATGTTTGATGAAATCCCGCTGGTAGAGCTTTTCACGTAGGATCACATGGGCCAGGCCCATGGCCAACGCCGCCTCGGAGCCCGGGTTGACGGGCATCCAGCGGTCCGCCTTGGCCGCCGTGGTGGACAGGCGCGCTTCGACCTGCACCACCTTGCCGTAGCCGCTGCGCCAGCGGCTGTTGGCCCGAAACATCCGCACCGGGGCGCCCCAGCCCTCGAGGATGCCGCTGCCGAAGCTTAGCAGGTAATCGGTGTTCTCGACGTCAAAGCCCGCCTGGGGGTTGCCCCCCTGCATGAGGCCGAGGGTCATGGCATAGGTGTCGTGAATGGTGGGCAGGGTGAAGAAATTGGGGGACCCGTAGACCGTCAAGAGGCGGCTGAAGAGCTGGGGGAGCGTACCGCGATCCGAGCCGCAGATGGCGGCCACGGTGTGGCCTTCACCTTTTTCGCGCAGTTCGCCCAGCTTCTGGGCAACCTCGGCTACCGCTTGGTCCCAGGAGATGGGCTGCCAGTGGCCCGCGCCCCTATCGCCGACCCGTTTCAGCGGGGTCTTGACCCGCGAGGGACCGTAGAGCAGCTGCAGGCCCGAAACGCCCAGAATGCAGATGCCGCCGTCGTTGACCGGGTGCCCGGCCATCCCTTCGATCTTGACGGCGCGCTGATCGATTTTGCGCACGGTGATCCCGCATGCCGCCGGACAGAGGGTGCAGGTGGAATTGACATGGGTCGCCTCGCCACCGGGGGGGACAGGGGTCCAGGGCCAGTTCTGGCTCCAGATGGAAATGTCGTCGGTGAGTTTCCAGGGCAACGGCGTAAGCGCCGTTCCGACGGTCCCGCCCGCTGTGAGCGCCAAAAAACTTCTTCTATCTATTTTCATAGATTATTCCTCTTCGTCCTGCCAAGCGATCCATTGCCGAAGTTGCCGCGGTCTGGCCCGCCGTTGTGAGGTTCATCAGTTGTGGCACTTGAAGCACCCGCCGCGCTGGGTCTGAACGCTGTTCTGGTTGACATCGTTGAGCCGGTGGCAGTTGGCACAGTCGTTCATCTTCATGCGATCCCAGGAGTTCTGTTTGAAGCCGGCGATGTTCCGCCCCCAGATGTCGCGGCTGTAGCCGGTGATCCGGTTTTCCTCATAAACGCGGCTGGTTTCCGATTCGCCGATATGCCCGTGGCAGGTGACGCAGTCCATCTCGCCCATCTTGACGTGCGCCGCGTGGGAGAAAAAAACGCAGTCGGGCTGTCGCGAGTAGACCAGCCACGGCACTTCGCGGCCCTTGGCAATGTACTCTTCGACGAATATCCGCTCGTCTTCGGTCTCCCCCTGGATGTCTTCGTGGCACTCGATGCACGCGGCGTTTTGGGGGATGCCGGAAAAGCTGCCGTCCTCGCGGAAGTAGTGGCAGCTCTCACAGCTGTTTTCGACCATCTCGACGTGCACCGCGTGGTTGAAGTTGATCGGCTGATGCTTCTGGGAATAGAGCAGCTTGGGGAAAACAATCCAGCCGACCACGAGACTTCCCACGAACCCGACAATGAAAAAAAGGGTCACGACGCCGGCGACACCGTCTCCCTGTTTTGGGTTGTCGTCTGATTCGGCTGGCGGGTGGGAAATGTCGTTTTCTGACTCGTTCGGGACCTCGTGCGACCTCTCATCGAATTCAGCCATGAAAACCCCATCATCATTGTGGTTTATGGTAAAACTAGGCGCAGGAAAAATTGGTACACCTGTACCCACAGAACTGTTTTTTGTCAAGCCTAATTGCTGGCTTGGTCAAACTCCCGGCGGGGCGCCTGGAAATGGCGGCAGCCGCCCTGCCACAGGATTTGCGTGGCGTTGCGCACCGCCGCCGCCAGCAACCGTGGCCTTGCGCTCCTCGGCAGGCGGGTGATTCCCGGTGGGCGGCGACGCCGCGGGTTTTACTGCCCCATGGCCCCGTAGGAGTGCAAACCGGGGAGAAAATTCACCCCGAAATAAGTGAACAAAACGGCCATAAAACCCGCGATCGAGAGGAAGGCCACCCGTTTTCCGCTCCAGCCGCGCATCATCCGGGCGTGAAGCAGCGTGGCGTAGACAAACCAGGTGATAAGCGACCAGGTTTCCTTGGGATCCCAGCCCCAGTAGCGCCCCCAGGCCGAGTTGGCCCAAACCGCCCCGGTGATGATGCCGGCGGTGAGAAACACGAAGCCGAACAGGATCAACTGGTAGTTGAGTTCATCCAGGACTTCGCCGGAAGGGAAACGCGCCAGCAGGTCCCCGCCCGCACCGGCCGCCCGCTGCTTGGCCAGATACATCGTGCTGACCCCGAAGGCCACGGCAAAGGAGGCATAGCCCACAAAGCAGGTGATCACGTGGACGATCAACCAGTTGCTCTTGAGGGCCGGCACCAACGGCTGGATGCGGTCGCTGACAACGGGCGAAAGTGAGGCATAGGCCATCGCCAGGAACACCAGCGGCAGCGCAAACGCCCCGATCACCCGATTCTTGTAGCGGCCTTCGACCACCAGGTAGATGCCGGCGGTCATCACCG
>JAJDNY010000091.1 GCA_022340425.1 Desulfobacteraceae bacterium
ATTCCAGGCTTCGAGCGAATACGCCAAACGGCTGCCCACCGCGCACAACCGGTTTTGCAGGCCGTCAGATGTGATAGTCGAAGGCGGCGTCTTCCCCCCCGTCGAATTTGACGATCACAAGGGTGATGTCATCCTCGGGCAGCACACCCAGGGAGTGATCCGCCAGGTCCGCATAGACCTTGTCGATGATCGCTTCAGCCCCCAAGGCGGCATGAATGCGGATGACGTCCCGCAACCGCTTCTGACCGTAGGACCGCTGCTGCTTGTCCCTGGCCTCCCAAAGGCCATCGGTGGCGATGGCCAGGATGCCTGCCGTCGCCTGCGTGCCGGCTTCCTCCGTGTAGACCCAATCGGACGCCACCCCCAGGGCCATCCCCTGGCCGCCCAGCTCCCGAAAGGAGCCGGACCGTGGGTCGAAGAACAGGGCGGCCGGATGACCGGCCCGGACCCATCGCAGATGGCGGGTTTCCAGGTCGATGCGCAGATAGAAAAGCGTCATGAAGCGCCCGCTGTCCGACACGTCGAGCGCCAACTGACGGTTCAGGGCCGTGACCACCGCGGGGATCGGGCGGCAGGCATCCGAGCTCACCTGAGCCCGCAGCAGGGCCCGGCTGGTGGCCATCAAGAGGGCCGCCTCGACGCCGTGGCCGCAGACGTCGCCGACGGCGATATCCAGGTGGGAAGCGGCGCAGCCCCGGGAGGGCAGATAGTCGAAATAGTCGCCCCCGATCTCCTCGCAGCTCAGGGTCCGCCCGGCGAGATCGATCCCCGTCAGAGGGGGGCTGCGCTTGGGGAGCAGGTTGCGTTGGACCTCCGCGGCCAACTGCAACGAGCGTTTCTGGGGGGTGATGTCACTGATGAAGTACATGAAACCGATGCCCCGGCCGTCGTCGTCCTGAAGCACGTCGCCGTTGATGCGGACCGGCAGCGTGCGGCCGGATTTGGTTAGCAGAGTGCCCTCGATGGCCCGCAGCCGATAGGCCAGCGGGCCATCCTGATTGGTCGCCAGGAATCGTCGGAAATCGTCGCCGGCGAAACGCAGCGGCGAGCGGCCCAGAATTGCAGCAGGTGGATGGCCCACCAAGCGGCAGAAAGCCTTGTTGACATCGGCAATCCTGAACCGCTGATCCAGCAGGAGAAACCCCTGGCCCGTGGTTTCAACGATGCGGCGGTATTTCTGCTCGCTCTTTGCAAGCGCCCGCTCGGCCCTGACGCGCTGGAGCTCGGCCGAGGCCCGGTTGGCGAACACCTGGAAAATGGCCAGCAGGTTGTGCTCGCGGGGCATGGGGCGGCGGTCCAATACGGCCAGGTTCCCCAACACGCGGCGGTTGTCGTCCAGCAGCGGTGCACCCAGGTAGCTGACGGCCTTGAGATCGTGCAGGGCGGCGTTGCCGGGGTAAAGGTCCAGCACGTTTTCGGGGAAATGCACCAGTTCCCTACTGTCGACCACCGCCGCACACGGGGTTCCGTCGATGTTCAGCCGAAAACCCTCCGCCAGCCGGCCGTTGACCCAGAAGGCGAGAGAACGCATCTGGCGCGTCTCCTCGAGGTATTCGGTCACCCAGGCGCTGTAGGTCCCCAGGGCCCGGGCCAGGTTTTCCACCAGGGCTTCAAAAAAGCGTGCGCCGGTGTGGGTCGCCGTCCCCTGCAGAATCACACGGATGACCTGATTCTCGTCCCCGATGCGCAAGGGCGATCGGGTCCGCTCGGCCCTTGGGGCCGCGCCCATTTTCATTTCAGTTGCGTATTTGACCAACATGGGATCACCCTTCCAGGGAAGCCCGATCGGAGACTGCCGGCAGGCGGCGCCTCAGGCACTTCCCATCGCTACCGCATGGTAGAGGGCCGTCGCCCCCACGACCAGCAACGCCACGGCCCAGATCAGGTCGAAATTGACCCAGCTGCTGCGCAGGATCTTCAGCCCCAGCTTGCGATAGACCACCAGCGCCACCACCAGCATCACGGCCAACATGGCGGCGGTGTGCAGCAAAACGGCCAGCAGCATGCCCGCTCCCGCGGAAAGCACGGCCGTCTGAGCGCCGGCGGTGTGGCCGACCTCCAGCAGCATCGGGGCCACCATCAGGCCGGCGCCGTGCGCGGCCGCCATCAGAAAGGACCACAGGAAGAGGTCGCCCATGCCGACCCGCATCCCGACCCAGCGGGGGTGCCGATAGTAGGTGAAGAGCTTGAAGACCGCGAAGGCCAGCAGCACGATGGCGGTCAGGTAGCGCAGCCTTGAGACGGGCAGCCATTGGCCGGCCGCCAGCACAAGGCCGGCCACCAGAACAATGGAAACGGCATGCCCGCTGGTTATCGGCAGCATGGAGCGCCAGATGGCCCGCTCGCTTTTCTGTTGAAGCCCCAAGGCCAGCGCAAAGAGCCAGCCCATGCCCGGGTTCAAGCCATGGTAGGCGCCGAAGCCGATCATCAGCGCCAAGCCTGCCGTAAGCTCAAGATGGGTAGCAGAATGAGTCAGTGGATGCATCTCCGCCCTCCAGTCGCACCTGGTGGGTGCGGGTTTCTCCGAAGTCCACGAAAAAGCTGGGGTCGAGGGCGATGCCGCCGCCTGCCGCGGCGTCCACCTTGACCATCCAGCCGGTCAGCAGGTCGGGGTAGAACTGGTCGTCCACGCTGCTGTAAAGCGAGTTGGTGAAGTAAACGCGGCGGCCGTCCCGGCTGATTTCCACCATCTGCGGTCCTCCCAGGAGCGGCCCTTGGACAAGGGGGTGCCCCCCTCGGCGAGTGATCCCGCCGATGTGAACCTTGCCCGTGAGGCGCGGCTGGAAGGGGTCGCTGACATCGTATTGGTGAAGCTCCCCGGTGCCCCAGCAGGACACATAGAGATAGCGGTCGTCCAGGGACAGGTCGATGTCGGTGACCAGCGGCGGGACGGCGCCGAAGCCTTTCAGGGGCGGCGGCAACTGGTCCGGGTCCGCCGGCTGGGTCGGGATTTCGATCACCTTGCGGGCGGCCCAGCGGCCCTGTTCGCGGTACCAGGTCCAGATGGAACTGCTGAGGTTCTTCAAGCTGATCACCACCCCCGCAAAGCCGTAGGTCTTGGTGGGGTCGTGGGCGGGCCGCAGTTCGAAGACGAGCTGATACTCCTCCCCCAGATCGATGGTCTGGAGGTGCCGCCGCCGTCGCAGGTCCCAGAAGTGCAGGTTGCGGCCGTAGCGCCCATTCAGAAGATCCTCGAAGACCAGGCCGTTTTCGAATTGCTTGGGCACCCCCCACTCGCTGGTGATCATCGTGTCCTCGGTGATGTGCCACCAGAAGTCGTAGGCCAGTTGCTGGGGCCCGCGGTCGATTTCCCAGGGGCCAAGGACATCGAAATTGAAATGATCCAGCATGAAGATCCCGCCGGGGCCGCCGCCGCCGTTGTTGGCGCCCAGCGCGCTGACGTAGATGGCATCGGGGCCGCAGTGGATGGTGTGGGGTCGGCTGTAGCCCGAGCGCTTCAGCACCTCTTCCGGTGCGATAATTTTGGCGATGCTCGGCCGCCGGGGATCGGGCTTGGTGTCGATGATGTAGATCCTTGAGCTGCGCAAGCCCGGAACGATCAGGTAGCGCCGTTCCAGGTGGGGGTGCGGGGCGTATGGGCAAAGCGCCGAGCTGCAGGCGTTCCAGCCGAAATGGTGCAGCTCGTCACCCGCATAGGGCATCTCGAGTTTGTGGACGACCCGGCCGTAGTCGGGCGAATCCGGGTCCAGGTCCACCACGCACAGGGCGTCCGGTTGGCTGTTGCGCCCCGTGTTCAGGGTGGCCACATATCCCAGGCGCTCCGCCGGCGCTTTGCAGGCCATGCGCGGGGAAGGGTAAAAGGTCTGATCCGGTTTGAGAAAGGTCATGGCGGCACCTCCTGCGAAAAATTGGAGCCAGGGTTGAAAGGCTGTCCCGGGCGGACCGGCAACCGGTTTTCCACCGCCCTGGCGTGGGTCCGGTGGTATCGGGATTATGGGTTACAGCCCCGGCGGACAACGGGTCAGAGGCGTAGCCAGTGAAAGGGAAGCGGATCCGAAATTGGCAGCAGGAAGCAGGATGAACGTGGGGCGCGTCAGGCATCAGAAGCCTCGTCCCGTAACATCGGTAGCAGTATGAGACAGCAGCAGCCGTGCCATGCGTGCCGGCTGAGGCCCGTTGCTGGGACCAGGTGCCTGGAAATATTTAACTTAAAAGAAATGCAGGGGGTTGAGGGAAAGAGGATCCATGGCAGAATGTGCAACTATTGGCGAAATATGCGGTTTTTGACGCGCAACATATGGCAGGGGGTGCCGTTAGCCTGAGATGCCCTAACGCCCATTTTAACCCCCGAGCGGCTCAGCCTTTCCAGGGCCTGTGGATCTGCAGCTTCTTGATGCGGTAGCGCAGGGTGGAGGGGTTTAAGCCCAGCACCGCCGCGGCTCCCCGTTCGCCGCTGATGCGCCACCCGGTGGCCTGCAACACCCGGGCGATGTGGTGGCGTTCCACGGCGGCCAGCGAGTCGAACTGGGGTGTCTCTTCGGGACCGGTAGCCGGTTGGATCGAGACGGCCTCCAAGGTTTCGGGCAGGAAAAGCGCCGGGCCGCTGCTGGTGATGATGGCGCGCTCGATGACGTTTCTCAGCTCCCGGACGTTTCCCGGCCAGTCGTAGGCCATCAGAGCATCCATCGTGGCGGCGGGGATCGTCTCGATTTTCTTCCCCATCCGGGCGGCAATCCGGAACGTGAAATGCTGAACCAGCGGCGGGATGTCTTCGGGGCGCGCGCGCAGTGGCGGCACCGTGATGGGGTAGACGTTTAGGCGGTAGAAGAGGTCCGCCCGGAACCTGCCGCCCACCACCGCTGCGTTCAGGCGGCGGTTGGTGGCAGCGATGACGCGCACATCGACTTTGCGCGTTTTTGCCCCGCCCACCCGCTCGAACTGGCCTTCCTGCAGCACCCGCAAGAGTTTCGCCTGCAGCTCCATGGGGATCTCGCTCACCTCGTCGAGAAAAATGGTGCCCCCGCCGGCCAGTTCGAAACGGCCCTGGCGCTGCTGGCTTGCACCGGTGAAGGCGCCTTTTTCGTGGCCGAAAAGCTCGCTTTCCACCAGCGTCGGTTGCAGCGCGGCGCAGTTGAGCTTGATGAAGGCGCTCTCCGCGCGCGGGCTGTGGCGGTGCACGTAGCGGGCGATGAGCTCCTTGCCGGTGCCGGTCTCCCCCTGGATGAGGACCGTGCTGTCGGTGGGCGCCACTTGGGCGGCGCTGCGAAGAACGGTTTTAAGCGCGTCGCTCTTGCCCACGATCTCAGCGGAATCGTCCAAAGAACGGATTTGCTCCCGCAGGTATTCCGTCTCTTGCTCGAGCCGGCTGATCCGGCGCTCGGCCTCCAAGCGGTCGTTGACATTGCGCAGAATCAGCGTCAGGAAACGATGCCCGTGCATCTGGAAGCACGACACGGTCACCTCGGCGGTAAATAGCCGGTGCCCCGAGCCGATGGCCTCCAGCCCGCCGGCCACCCAGAGGGCGCGTTTGGCCGGCGGGAGGGTGTCCAGGCGCTCGATCAGCTGGCCCAGCTTGTCGCGGCTGGCGGACGTGAGAAAGGAACTGAAAGGCTCCCCAGTACCGGCCTCCGGAGCCAGGCCGAAAACGCTGCAGGCGGCCGGGTTCATCCGAACCACCCGCATGTCCTCGTCAAGCTCCACAATGCCGTCCATGGCGCTGTCCACCAGGGCTTGCAGCTCGGCCTCCCGTCCCCGCAGGGCCTTCTCGGTCCGGATGCGGCGCAGCTCGGCGGCCGCGCGCGCGGCGAAGATCTTAAACAACGCCAAATTCCGGGGCGCTTGGGGCATCGGCTGATCGTCGATCACCGCCAGATGACCCAAAACGGCCCCCGTCAGATCCGTCAGGGGCACCCCCATGTAGCTCACGGCGCCCAGTTCCCTCAATTTGGCGCTGGCGGGGAAGAGCTCCAGGATGTTGTCCGGGTAGTGGACAAACTGGGCGTGATCGATGATTTTCTCGCAGGGTGTCCCGTCGATGTCGATCTCAAAGGGCGCTTGCAGCCGCTCGTCCATGCAAAAGGCGAGGGTTTTCAAGCGCCGCAGGCGCTCCCTGTACTCCGTCACCCAGGCATAGCGGGTCTTGAGCGCACTGGAAAGGCTTGTAACCAGCACCCCGAAGAAGCGCTCGCCGGTTTCCGAGGCGGTTCCCTGCAGCACCGCCCGCAGCGGGTCGTGGTGATCGAGTGCGCACAGACACGCGTCTTTATCGTCTGCCATGGCCGCCCCCCGTCAGGGTTTCATTCAATGCCGTGTTGCCAGTTGGAATTAAGCAAAAATATGACGCAACCGGGGCAAACGCAAATCCTGGGGGGGGGGTGCTGAGGACTTTGCGGAAGGAGAAGACGGATTTCCTCAGCCATGGCGGCGGCGGCCGGCAACAAAATGACCAAGGCGGGGCGCCCTAACCCGCTAAACGATTTCTAACAGGACTCTAAAATTTATAACATGCCGATGGGCTATGAAACCGCCATCTGAGGGGAGCGCAAAAAAAGGCTCCGGTAAAAAAGTATCTACGGCAGATGCCCACGAAAGGATAAGGTAATGGCGCGCAAACCGATTTTTATAAGCCCGAACACGCAAAACTACAGAATAGAGTTTTTCAGAAACTTTCGCTGCCCTTTTTATGAAACATGTCTGGACGAGGCGGCCGTTTCAAACCTCCTGCTGGATTGCGGCATTTGCCCAAACCGTAAACTGAAACGCCACCAATCCGCTTATATGACCTTTAGCCATGCCGAGCTTGCCGAGATCTTGGCGTATGATTCTTGATGGCACATCCCGTTGCTTCAACTGCCGCCTTCCAGCTATATCCTGTAAACCATGGCGTTGATATTCATACCGGCCCCGACAGATGCGAACACGACAACATCGCCGGGGGCAAGCCTGTGATTTTCCAGCTGCCCACGCTGTAGAAGGTCCAGCAAGGTGGGCAAGGTTGCCACCGAGCTGTTGCCAAGCCAGGAGATGGTCATGGGCATGACATCTTCGGGAATTTCGTTTATTTTGTAAAGTTTGAACAACCGTTTCAGTATAGTTTCATCCATCTTTTCATTTGCTTGATGGATCAGAATTTTTTTGACGTCGGTTAAATTCAATCCGGCTTTTTGGAGACATTCCTTTACCACTTCAGGCACCACTTTAATCGCGTACTTGTAAATCTCATGGCCCCGCATCTTCATGTACAAGTCATTGCCATCGTGATCAGGATTGTATGATCGATCCAGTTTCAGAAGATAGGCGTGATTCAGGGTATCGGATCTTGTAACATGCGACAGGACCCCAATATTTTTTTCGGTGGACTCAACAAGGGTCGCGCCGGCGCCATCCGAGTATATCATACTGTCAATGTCATGCGGATCTGAAACTCTCGAGAGTGTTTCAGCCCCGATCACTAGGATTTTTTTTGCATCACCGGATTTGATATAGTAATTTGCGACTATCATTCCCTGCAACCAACCGGGACAGCCGAAGGGGATATCAAAAGCAACGGTATAAGGGTTTTCAATCCCCAGTTTATGCTTGACCCTGGCAGCGATGGTGGGAACCAAATCACTTCTTCTGTTGTCCGCCCTGACATCCCCAAAATTATGCGCCACTATGATGGCATCAAGGTCCTCCTTGTTGACTCCGTGGAGTGCTTGACGGGATGCCTGATAAGCGATATCCGATGTGTTCAGTTGGTTGTCCACATACCTTCTATTTTTGATGCAGGTTATATTTTCAAGCTTTTCGATGATATCAACATTTGATTTTAATATTTTGGTTCCATCTGGATTGAAAAATCGATGGTCGATGAAATGTTGGTTGGATATCTTCACAGTTGGAATATAGCTTCCGGTCCCGGTTATCATCATATTTGGCATGATGAAATCCACCTCCCTACCCTCAGGAAAACGCCCGGCCCCTGGTCCAAATCCAGGAGCAACTGATCGGCAAACAAAGCCAAGGCTCCCGCGAACATCGCGGTGAGCAGGGCATTCTTGATTACAATTAGGTCCACCAACATGAAAAAGTCCGGCAAGCGGATCGAAGCGCTGCCTTGAGGTCCCGGCGCCAGCAGGACCCGTTCGCGCTTGCGAGACAGCCCCGCAGACCAGTCAATAACTGTCCCCGGCGGCGGTGCCGTCCCGAAGGCACGCGCCATCTGAGCGGCCACCATCAAGGGCACACGCTAACATAGAAGCGCTCATTTTCCCGAGCCCGCCAGTGACCTGAATAGATCCACCACTGTTTCATCTTCATTAGCGTCTTCTGAATTATAGAGCCGGGATCTGAAAAGCAAGCGAATTCCCCGCGTCGGGTGACGGATTCGACGATATAGGGGCAACCCCTTTGACCCGGATGAAACCGGGTCCCGTTCTTCACCACGGTCAGAACCGCCCTCACTGAACGAAAACCGTTCTCGCCAGGTAGGCGGTATAGCCGACGTAGCAGGCCAGCAAGGCTGCGCCCTCAAGGCGGTTGATGCGCCCGGGCCCACGGAACCCGTAGCCGATGATGAACAGCGAAACGGTCAGGCCCGTCATGACCAGAATGTCCCGCGAAAAAACCTCGGCGGCCACCGTCGTCGGGTGGATCGCCCCGGCGATTCCCACCACGGCCAGGGTGTTGAACAGGTTGGAGCCAAGCACGTTTCCCAAGGCGATGTCATGCTCGCCTTTGCGGGTGGCGATAAGCGACGATGCCAACTCCGGCAGCGATGTTCCCACCGCGACGATGGTCAGGCCGATGATCAGATCGCTGATTCCCAGCCCCCGCGCGATCGTCACCGCTCCCCAGACAAGAATACGCGAACTGACGATCAGCGCCACCAGGCCGACCAGAAGCCAGAAGAGCGCCCGCCGGATCGGCATGGTGTAGACCGCCAGTTCCTGCGCCATCTCGCGGCCCAGGGCATCGGTCTTTTTCCGCAGCCCCTGCCAAATGGTCCAGGCCATCATGCCGCCGAAAACCCCCAGCAGCACCACGGCATCGGCCCGCGTGAGCTCCCCATCCCAAAGCTGCCATGCAGCTAGAGCGGTAATGACGGTGAGGATCGGCAGTTCCTTGCGCAGCACCTGCGAATGGACCGCGATGGGGCTGATCAGCGCGGTCAGGCCAAGAATCAGGGCGATGTTGGTAATGTTGGAGCCGTAAGCGTTTCCCAGGGCGATCCCGGGGTTGCCCTGAGAGGCGGCCAGCGCGGAAACCACCATTTCAGGTGCTGAGGTGCCGAAGCCGACGATCACCATGCCGATCAGAAGCGGGGGCAGGCCGAAATGCCCCGCGGCGGCGGCGGAGCCCTCCACGAACCGGCCGGCGCTCCAAACGAGAAGCGCCAGGCCCAAGACGACGGCGAAAACTGCGGTGATCATAGAGGCTTCTTATCCAATCACTGGGTGTGTCAAATCCGAAAAGGCCCGGCGCTGTTTTGATTCTCAGACCGTTTCCCGAATCAAGCGGACCCGGCGGCCGGCATCTGCGCTACAGGACCGAAATGAGGCTCAACAGTTCCGAAAAAATCCAATTTCCGCTCTGCGCTGCATCTCGAAATCGTTGCGGCGCACAAAAGAATGCCTCACTCTTGGAGATTTGCGCGCCGTAACTTGGGGGTTTTTTCGAAACCGTCCGGACTTTGACTTGCCGCTTCCTCCAGAAATTTGGGTGCCGAAATTTTAAGCCCTTTACCCGGCAAGGTCATCAAGGTGGAGGTGCCGTGGGCCAGCAGCCCCCCGTCGCCGCCCAGAACCCGGGCTTCTGCGTAGCTGATGGTTTTCCCGGAGCGGATGGCGCAGCCAAGGGCGCTCAGCCGGCCGCTGACCACCGGCTTCAGGTAGTTGAGCTTCAGGTCGATGTTGACCAACCCCGCACCTTCAGGGATGCGCATGAAGGCGGCCCAGAAAGTGGCGGTGTCGACCAGGGTGGCCAGCACACCGCCGTGAATGATGCCGAAGGGTTGCAGGTGGCACGGGCCGGCGTCCAGCACGATCTCGGCGCTGTCGATGGCAATGGCCGCCAACCGCATGGCCATGTGGCGCGGGTATGGGCTGGTGTTGACGATGTACATCAGTTCCCGGGTATAGGCCGGGTTGGGCGTGAGCATCCTTCCTCCTGTTTTTCCAGCTGAATTTTCAAGACGGGTGTTGAAGACGTGAACCCATGCGGGTGCGCAGCAATTCCGAATACGCCGCCTCAGAAGTAGACAGCTTCAAGTAGGGCAAGATCCTCGCCGGCCGCGTCCTTTAGCAACAGGGTATTGCCAATGATCTGCCATCGGATTGCACCGTCGAGCACTTCCCCGAGCCGCCGCTCCATCTCGGCGAGAAGGGGCGGGCAGGCCACTTTAGTCGCGGCCGGCAGTGAGAACGACAGCCGGTCTGCCGCGGTTTCGAACGTTCCCATCAACGTGTTGCAGCCGATGGTCGCAGTGTATTCCAGGGAATCGTTGGATTGCCTGAGAACGAGATGCGGTTCGCGCCTTCCGGCAACGGCATGGACCGCTCCCCCTTGTAGCGTGACGATCCGCCAGTAGGTGTTGACCAGGGGAGCAGCCGCTTTGGCGCGGGCGCAGGCCTGCTCAGGCCAGGTGGCAATGAAGCGCTGGACGGTCACCACGGGCTCGGGCCGCTCGCCCGCAGTTCCCGGGCGATGGGCGATCGTGCCCTCGAAGGTCACGTAGAGGGCCGTGCCCGGCGGCTGGATTTCGGCAAGATAGGCGCGCTGCAGGCGCAGGGCCTCGCTGCCGGGGGCGATCGGGTAGCTGCGCCCGGTGAGACACTCCGTAAACCGCGGGATGTCGGCCTGCCAGGTCACCTCACCGCCCATAAAAAGCGACACGTCCGTAGGCTCCAGCACGCCGTTGCTCTGCAACTCGTAGGGCAGCTCGGAGGCGATGGGCTTGCCTGCAAAATCCAGCTGCCGGAGCCGATCCGGGCCGAGGATCTCATACTGCAGCGGCATCTCGGCGCCCCCCTGGAGCACCAGCACCGGTCGGACAGGGTCGACGCGCCAGCGACCGATGTCACCGCGCACCATGCCCCTGCCAAGCCACTCGCGCCGCAGGTGGAACACCTGGTCCGGCCAGAGATCCAGATGGTGCCGCACACCCGCACAGTCGGCGCAGGGCAGTTCGCCGCGGAAGGTCGCCGGCAGGCTCAGGCCGCGGGGGGGCAACATCGCGGATGAACCCCAATCATCGACCGGCGGGTACGGTTGTGCGTTGCGCACGCGCTTGAGGGGAATTTCGACCGAGTTTCCGGCACCCCGCGTCAATACCCCATGGAACCGGTCCGAGGTAAACCAGAGTCTGCCATTCACCAGGATCCGCGCACGCACGGCGTAGGTGCGCTCGGGGGAGATGTCGGCCGGGTCGAACGGAATGCTGAAGCGGATCGGCGGCTGGGGGTGATCAACAACGGTTCTCCCGATGAGCCTCGCCGGGGCGTCGGCCCGCGACACGTCCTCCAGGGTCGCCGTGAAGACGGCGCCGGCCGGCAGTGCGATCCGTTCGCGGTAGGTGGCGGCGCCCGTCACCGCCGCAGCCGAAGGGCGCGTCATATTGGCATGCGCCCCTGGGAGGTCGGTGGTGCCGCACACCGCAAGCAGCACGGCGGCAAATGCCCAAACCCGCCCCGCTGGGCCGCAAAGGACGCGACGTTCTTTGAAGTGAGCGAGCGATTGCATGGCACGTGCGACCTCGCCAGTCCGATTTTTTTTCAGATTGCGAGCCTGCCCCGGCCCTCCCCCTTCAATTCCTCCCTGAGGGGCGCAGCGCAGGCGCAAAAGGCGTCCTTATCCCAAACCGCGATCGCCAGCCGACCGCCGATAAAGCAGTGGGATACCCGGCCATCATCGTGTCCACCGAGAGATTGTTCCGTCACGCTGAAAGTTTTGATCTTGCCTTTGGCTTGTAGCTGACTGGTGCCAAAATTTCAAAAAATAAATCCATTGGTGATCATTTCAAAAAAAAGCTGGTTGCCAAAACCTGACCCTCAGCCCTTGATGGCAGGGGACAACGGCTTCAATCCAATTGTCACATCGGCTGGCTGCTGTTTACGATCGGAGGCCGCTAAGCAGGAGCGCGCCCAATCGGATGACGCCCAGAATGATGGCACCCGACAGGACGCCGGCCAGTGCGTTGAAGGCTGGTGGCGTCAAGGCCTCGAGCACCGCCCCGATGGCGGGAACGGCCGCGGCGGCATGCGCCACGGGATGCAACAGGTCATGCACCCGGGGCAGCCCGTGAACCAGGATGCCGCCGCCGACCAGGAACATCGCGACGGTCCCGATGACCGCCAGCGCGCGCATCAGGCGCGGCGCGGCCGCCAGCAGCCAGGCGCCCAGGCGCCGCTGCAGCCGTGCCAGCAGGTCGCCGCCGGAGCGTCGCTCGAGATAGATGCCGGCGTCATCCAGCTTGACGATGCCCGCCACCAGCCCGTAGACGCCGACCGTCATCAAAAGCCCGATCCCCGCAAGGACCGCGAGCTGGCTGACCCACGATGTCCCGGCGACGATGCCCAGGGTGATGACGATGATCTCCGCCGAGAGCACGAAGTCGGTGCGGATCGCCCCGCGGATCTTGTCCTTTTCAAAGGCCACCATGTCGCGACTCGCGTCGACCAGGGCGTGTGTCAGCTCGGTATGATGCTGCTTTTCATCGGTATCGGTGCGCAGGAGCCAATGCGCCAGCTTTTCGCAGCCCTCGTAGCAGAGAAAACCGCCGCCCAGCATCAACAGCGGCGTGATGGCCCAGGGGGCGACGGCGCTGATCAACATGGCCGCCGGGATCAGCACCAGCTTGTTCTTGAGCGACCCGAGGGCGACCGCCCAGACAACGGGGAGTTCCCGCTCGGCCCGAACCCCGAGAACCTGCTGCGCGTTCAATGCGAGATCGTCTCCGAGCATGCCGGCGGTCTTGCGCGCCGCGAGCTTGGTCATAACCGCGATATCATCCAGCACGGTGGCGATATCATCGATGAGTGCGAGCAGGCTGGCTCCGGCCATGGGCCCTCCCGGGACCGCAGGGATCGGTGGATTTCAAACGGTGCCGATGATGACGGCTCAGGCACCCCGTGGGCGGGATCCGGCGGAAGCGGATGCTGACCTCCGCCCTGAAACGTGGGGGGGCGGGTTGCGGCCGATGGGCCAGCCCTGGGAAGCGATCGGGTTCGGAGACCGGTCCGGCGCTCAACTTGCCTGGCGACGGTCAACTTGACGCCGGCGCAGGCCGATGGCATCCAAGCCCCCCTGCGCCCTATGCATAAAGGCCAGCAGCGGTCTGGGCAGCAGGGCGGAGAGGCTGTAGCGGGGCAGCGCCTCGAGGCTGTAAGGGGCACCATCGGCGATGGCATTGGCAGCCAGAATCCCGCTGCGAACCGCCGGGCCGATCCCCTCGCCAAGATCGCAGGTGGCGAGACCGGCGGCATCCCCGACCAGAAAGGCGTTGCCGCGCCGGGTGAGCCGTGCGCCATCGCGCAGGTAATAGGCATAACCTCGGGGCGCAAGCGGCAGATTCTCGTCGATCAGACCGGCCCGACGCAGCCTGGTGACCAGGCGGTCCCAATGCTGCTGGAGCGCCCCCACTTTTTGACGCAGCCCCTGGACCATCCCGCCCACACCGAGGTTCAGGTAGCCGTTCTGCTTGGGGACGTACCAGCTGTAGCCCGGCAGGCCTTTGTCGAAAAACCAGAGGTGACAGTCGCCGTCACGCCACCGATACGGCAGCTCCTGCTCCAGGGCGGCGACCTGCAGCCGCCTCGCCCGTGGATCGAACTCCCGGAACAGCGACCGGTAGACCGGGCAGGCGGTCCCGCCAGCGCCGACGAGGTAGTCGCACTGAAAGCGGCCGTCGATCTCGTAGCGGCCGGAGCGCGGCGCGATCCGCTTTACGGCGTGGGTGATCACCCGGGTCCCGGACCGCTTCAGGAGCCAGTCGTCAAACTCGAAGCGGCGGATGGAATGCTGGGGGGAGCGCACCTTCAGAGTCATTCCGAAAAGATGCGCGTGGATGACCTTGAAGGTCAGAAGCCGATGGGGATAGGCACCGATATCGATCTCAAGGTCGGACACCACCTGGGGGGTGATCCAGCCCGCACAGAGCTTGGTGCGCGGGAAAGCCGCTTTGTCCAGGATCAGACAATCGATGCCGCGCCGGCGCAACTGCCAGGCACAGGCCGCACCCGCGGGCCCTCCCCCGACGATGATGACATCTGCTCTGGTCATGCGGGGCTCCTCACAGTCCCGGGGGCAACCGTCCCCGGACGGCAGACAGCGCCCGGTCCAAGTGGGCCCTGGTCAAGCCCCGGACTGAGGCGGCGACTGATCCTGATAGAGATGGGCGCGGGTCCAGGCCATGTCGTTCTTGCTGGGTCGGGTGAACACGACCTGGTAGAGCTGCAGGCAACCGGCCCGGAAGCTCGCGATGGAGGCCGAGAGATAGAGCCGCCAGGCCCGCACGAAGAATTCGTCAAACATCCTGCGCGCCTTATCTGCGTGCCGTTCGTAGCGCGCCAGCCAATGCTCGAGCGTCTTCGCGTAGTGCAGCCGGAGGTTCTCGACGTCGACCACGGAGAAACCGGGGGTTTCGAAGATCTCCATCATCTGACCCAACGTGGGCGCATAGGCCCCGGGAAAGATGCGCTTGACGGTCCAGGCGCTGAGGGGCTCCGGCCGATTCTGACCGATGGAGTGGATCAGGCCGCGCCCGTCGTCCTTCAGGGCGCGATCGATAACGCGTCCCAAAGTCCGGTAGTTCCGGGCGCCAACGTGTTCCAGCATGCCGACCGAGACGAATGCATCGTATTTTCCCCGGATGTTGCGATAGTCGTCCTCGATATATTCGACCCGGTCCTCCAGGCCTTCCGCCTGCGCCCGTTGACGGGCGTAGGCGATTTGTGAGGGAGAGATGTTGTAGGCCCGCACATGGACGCCGTAGTGGCGCGCAAAATGCCGCGCCAGCCCGCCCCATCCGCAACCGGCCTCGACCACCTGCTCCCCCGGTCTGAGCTGCAGTTTGCGGGCAACGTGGTCCAGTTTGGCGGCTTGGGCCTGCTCCAGCGTCATGTGCGGGGCGGGGAAATAGGCGCAGGTATAGGCCATCTCGTCATCGAGCCAGAGACGATAGAAATCGTTGCCCAGATCGTAGTGGTGGACGATGTTGTGGCGGGAATCCGAGAGGCTGTTGCACTGCGAGCGAATCACGCGCCCCTTGATCAGCGCTTGGAGGGCCCCCGGCCGGCTTCGTCTGACCTTGGCGTCATAAACCGCATGGATCAAACCGACCAGATCACCCTCCACCTGGATGCGGCCCGCGCTGAAGCTGTCGCCAAAATTGAGGGTCGGATTGGTCAGCAGGCGCCAGAGGGTGGCGCGGTCCAGGAGGCGTATGCAGCCGACCGGCTGGGCATGCGGGCAGCGGTAGTGCTCCCGGCCATCCCAGAAGAGGATGCTTACCGCCGGGTCCCCCATGAGACCCATGAGGCGTTTGATCAACCAGGTCTCGACGGGTGAAACGTGGCGGGACCTCGCCCAAGTCCCCCCGTCGACCGACATCGTCGAATTAACCAAAGGGTGCTTGTGCGACTTCATATCGCATATCCTTTTTTAGATGGTTAAGTGATCCAGCCAACCCATAAAGGATAATGATTTCAAAGTTTTCTATTGCATAGCATCCGCTCTCGCCGCTGTCAAGAGGATACCAAAACAGGAACAGGCGCCAGCTTTTGGCAGGGCCGCCCGCGCCCCATCAGAAGTCCCAAACGGGACGATTTCGCAAAAAACGCCAGGCTGCGGCAGGTAAATCTCCGGGAGCGGGGAGGACTTGAGGCGCCCGGTAGCGGCCGCCATCGGCAGGCGCAGCGCTTTACACCTGCCGGGGATATTATTCATAAGCCCGCCATTTTCCTGGCTTCTTTTACTGCCGAGATGGGCAGGTGATGCGATGTCGCCGCCGGGTCGGTTTCCAGCCGCCGGATTGGGTCATGCCTGGTTGCTCAAATCGTTCCTATTCACACCACCCCCAAAATCCAGCCCTCGACCCTGGCTGTGGCGCTTTCTCCGGGCGACAAAGGGGGCGTGAGGAATTTTTGAAGGCGGCCCTCAAGGTCGGCCTTCCGCAGCCAGGCGGCGGCCACATAGGCATCGTGCTGATCGGGGGTGCGCCCCTCACGGGGGGATGTGCGGCGCCACAGCGACGGGTAGACCTCGGCAATGGCCGAGATGCCTGCCGGTATTTTCCAGCCGTCGAAGGGCCAGAAATGGATCCGCCCCCCGAGACGATGCCGCAGATAACGCAGCCAGGGGAGTCCGGCATGGGTCGATTTGGCCACCGAGCCGGGCACATCGAAATGAAAGACCGACTTGGCCCCGGCCCGCTCCTCGGTGATTCTCCTCCAGCGGGCGCTGCCGGAGCGCGCCGCGCCGTCGCCCCGAAAGCCGTCCCGGACGAAATCGACGTAGGTGTGTTCCTGATCCGTGGGCCAGTGCTGCCGAAAATCATCGAGAAAGCTCTGCCAGTCAGGCTCCAAATGGTGAACCTCGAAATAGCGCAGGGGAAAGGAAAAACCATGATCGATGCCGACGATGGTCGGTAGATCCTCGGATAAGCGCTCAGCCAGCCACTCGGCCAGGCCGCGCCGGGTCCAGTATTTGCGCGGGCTGGGGGGCGGTTCGATTTCCACCGGCAGGCATTCGCGCCTGGCTTCGTAGACACGCAGGCCCTTGAGGCTGGACTCCGGTGTTTCCGCGCCGGAGTAGTCAATGCCGATATAACGTTGGAAAGCGGGGGAAATGTTGACAAGCGGTTGGTAGTTTTGGGTCATACTCTCAACACCACAGGGGGCCGCCGCTGCGTTGGTTTCGCGAGGTCTCATGTGCCCGCCCGATGCGCGCTTCGACTCCCTTTTCCTTTAGATCGAGGGCATTGAGCAGCACGTGAATAAAGCACATCGGGTCGCCGTTGAACACGAACAGCGCCACCTTGCCCATGGTTTTCTCCTTCCTGTAAAAGGTCCGCCCGGCCCCAAGCAACCGGTCGGCCGGAGAGTCGGGAAGAGGTTTAATTCACGTTTCGTTAGAAAGCATCCTCCACCTTCCACACCTCCCAGATCCTGCCCACCAGGTCCGGGCTCGGTTTCAGCGTGGGTTTGCCGGGTTGCCAGCCGGAAGGGGTTGCCTCCGTGCCGTTGGATTTTCTAACGAGTTGAAAGGCCTGAAGTTGACGGATCAACTCAGAGACATTTCGGCCCACCGGCGGTGTTACGATTTCAATGGCCTGGACAATGCCGTCCGGGTCAATGATGAATCTCCCCCGCGTTTCAGTGCCGGCATTTTCATCAAAAACGCCGTACATCCTCCCGATGTTTCCCGTTTGATCTGAAAGCATGGGAAAGGGCACACCACCCTTCACCATTTTTGAAAGCTCGATGTCCTGCCACATCTTGTGGACAAAGTGACTGTCGACACTCACCGAGAGTAATTCAGCACCCAGAGCTTGGATGTCTTTGTATTTGGACGCAACTGCGGCCAATTCAGTAGCTCAGACAAAGGTGAAGTCCCCCGGATAGAAGCACAGGCAAACCCATTTGCCCAAATAATCCGACAGCTTGATTTCGCCAAACTTTCCGTTCTGATACGCCGGTGCCTCAAAATCCGGGGCTTTACGGCCGACACGAACTGCTGCCATGGTGGAACCCTCCTTCTCTGTTTGGGTGGTTTCGGTTGACGGTTTCTCCTTTGCCGGTTCACCCACCTCTGCACCGGTAGGTTTCCCGCACCCTACCTTGAGGTCTTTCATAGCATACCTCCTTCGTTTGGGTTTTGGGTGATTCAACAGTTGCATCACCCGTCA